>NZ_NASN01000036.1:0-24734 GCF_002142015.1 Gilliamella sp. A7 | reverse complement strand
GTTTATGATGGATAGAAAAATAGCGAGTTAATGGTTCAATTCAAGTGCAATGGTTATTTAAATTAATTGACAAATTATTATAAAAATAATTACATCTGAAAAATTTATAATATTTTTTTTAAAATATTAGTAATTATTATTTAGTTTTTTGCTAAATTTATTAAGTTATATCATGATTATTAAATGATTTTAGATATCTCTAGAGGTTTATTTTTTACAGATTATCAATCATTATAATTTTTTTTAATTAGTTTTTTGTTAAAAATATAGTAATTATGTTTGCTATTGTTTTTTGAAATATGTTAGAAATATTGGCATATTAATTGCATATATTGATATCAGATTAATTATAATTCTAGAGAAGTTTAGTAAAGAGGAACATGCGTATGGAAAATCATAGCAGCAGTACCGTTGCTTTTGTAAAAAATAGGCGAGCATCGCTGATTAGTGCAATCTTTTTGATGGCAACTTCGGCAATTGGTCCCGGTTTTATCACTCAAACAGCTACTTTTACCGTGACACTTGGCACTGCTTTTGGTTTTGGTATTTTGGCCTCTATCATTATAGATTTTGTGGTTCAGCAAAATATTTGGCGGGTGGTTGCATTAACAAAAATGAACTCATCAGATATCGCTAATAGTACTATACCTTTTAGTGGTTATATATTAGCAATACTAATTATATTTGGTGGTTTAGTTTTTAATATAGGCAATATAGCTGGAGCTGGTCTAGGATTAAATGCATTAGTAGGCCTTGATCCTAAGTGGGGTGGGGCAATTAGTGCCCTAATGGCGGTTTATATATTTTCATCACGTAAAGCGAGTAATTTTATTGATCGCCTAATGATTGGTTTAGGTTTATTGATGATCATTTTGACGCTGTTTGTGGTCTTTGCTTCTCATCCTCCTGTTGGTGAGGCTTTAAAAGAGACAGTTATACCATCAAATATTGATTTTGCTTCAATTACAACCATTGTTGGTGGTACTGTTGGTGGTTATATTTCCTATGCAGGCGCTCATCGTTTACTCGATAAAGGTATGGTTGGTGTAGAACATATAGACTATGTATCTGGTGCGGCAACAAAAGGGATCATGGTTGTTGGTTTAATGCGTTATATTTTGTTTTTAGCCATTTTAGGCGTAGTAGCCAGTGGGGTTGAAATCGATATTTCAAGTTATGCTGCTAATCCAGCATCACAAGCATTCCAAGCCGCTTTAGGTGAATTAGGCTTGCGTATTTTTGGCTTGATATTATGGGCGGCAGCCATCACGAGTATTATTGGTGCGGCTTATACCTCAATGACTTTTATTACGCCGTTTAAACGTAATATTAGTGAAAAGCAACGTCAATTTGCGACTATTGTTTTTATTGCTGCCTCGTTGGCGATTTATTTAATTATGGGTACCGCTCCGGTATCATTGCTGGTTTTTGCTGGTGGATTTAATGGTTTGGTATTACCACTTGGTTTAACTATCTTTGTTTACATAGGATGGAAACGGGCAGATTTAATGTCTGGTTATCATTACCCTAGATGGCTATTGTGGTCAGGACTTTTGGTTTGTGCTATCACGTGGTATATGGGTGCAATGTCTGTTTTCACTATTTTTAATCATTTAAAATGAAGGGCATCATGATTACTAATAAGATTATTGATTTAAACAGTGATCTTGGCGAAAGTTTTGGTCAATGGCAAATGGGTAATGACGAAGCAATGCTAAAAGTTGTTAGCAGTGCCAATATTGCCTGTGGTTTTCATGCTGGTTCTCCAGAAGGGATTTTAAAAACATTAAAAGCAGCCAAGTTAAATAATGTTAGTATTGGTGCTCATGTGGGATATCCTGATCTAGTCGGTTTTGGTCGACGAAATATGGATATTAGCTCTGAAGAATTAATTGCTGATATTATTTACCAGATTGGCGCATTAACGGGATTAGCAAAATCTATTGATGCTAAAGTTAGTTATGTTAAACCGCATGGTGCTTTATATAATACGATAGCACATGATAAGCGACAAGCAATGGCAACGATTGATGCCATTCGTTTGATCAATCCTCATCTTGTTTTAGTCGCTTTGGCCGGATCACCATTAATTAGCTGGGCTAAAGAAAGTGGCTTGAAAGTTGTTGCTGAGGCATTTGCTGATAGAGCTTATCATACCGATGGTACATTAGTCTCTCGTAAAGAGGTTGGTGCAGTCTTACATGATCCAGATATTGTTGCCAATCGTATGTTACAACTTGTTAATGAAGGTGGTTTGATATCAATTGAAGGCGAGTTTGTTGAGATTGATGCTGGATCAATTTGTGTTCATGGTGATAGTATGGGCGCTTTAGCGATGGCGCAAAAAGTTAGCCAACAATTACAAAATAATGGCGTTAAAATTGTTTCATTTACCGATGTTATTAATGAGTAATTTGCAGTAGATATTGCAACAATATAATTCAATTATTTGCCGTAGTTATCAAATAAAGATTTACTTATAAACAATCTTTTTTGCAGTGTTTAGAGGTGCATAATGCGTTTTTTACCAGTTAATATTGATGCTCTGCTTGTCGAGTTAGATACTCTAGAACAAGTGATGGCATTAACTGATGCATTACAATATAAAAAAGATGTATGGAATATAAATGAAATAATACCAGCAGCTCGGACAGTGTTAGTTCGATATAATTCCATTATTATGGATGGAAATAAACTTGCTCAATATATCGCTCAATTAGATGTATCTTCAGGGCAATTAAGAGCAGGTGAATTAGTTACCATTCCAGTTAATTATAATGGTGAGGATTTAGGCTTTGTAGCAGAATATTTAGGCATTAGCGTTGCTGAGGTTATTTCTAGACATACAAGTAATGAATATCAGGTTGCTTTTTGCGGATTTGCACCTGGTTTTGCTTATATGGTCGCCAAGGATATTCAGCTTAACGTTCCTCGCCGTCAATCTCCCCGGGTTCGTATTCCTGCTGGCTCTGTAGCTTTAGCTGGTGAATTTAGTAGTGTTTATCCACAAGCAAGCCCCGGAGGTTGGCAACTGATTGGTGTTACCGAAGTTAAAGTGTGGGATATTTATCGTGATGAGCCCGCACTCTTTAAACCAGGCACACGAGTAAATTTTATTGATGCAAGTAAGACTGCCACTAAATATAGTTTACCAGAATCGAAAAAAGTAACCCTACCGGTTGAACAACAAGAGCAACCGCAAGATATTGAGATATTAGCCACAGGGATTCAAACTTTATTACAAGATAATGGCCGCATAGGACAAGCTGAATTAGGTATTTCAGAATCGGGTGCAATGGATAAAGCAGCTTTACATTGTGCCAATCGTATACTAGGTAATCCAACTAATGAGGCTGTTTTAGAAATAACTCAAGGCGGTTTTAAAGCTCGTATTAATAGCGCTATGTTAATTGCTGTGACAGGGGCGTCATGTGAGATTAAAATTACTACAATTAGCGGTGAAAGCTATTTTGCTCATATGTATCAACCAATTCAATTAGAAGAAGGTGATATTGTTCATTTAGGTAACGTACAGTATGGTGTACGTAGTTATGTTGCTGTGCGTGGTGGTTTGCAAATTCAACCAATTTTAGCGAGTTGTTCTTTTGATACATTGGCGCAAGTCGGTCCGAGTCCGCTAAAAGTTGGTCAAACATTGGCAATTAAGAATGGTCAGACTTTTAATGCACTTTCTTTAAATGAAACTCCCGCTATCTCTTATCCGTGTAAAGATGATGTTGTCGAATTGGATATAATGTTTGGTCCTCGTACCGATTGGTTTACAAAGCAAGCTATACAACAATTAACTTCACAATTGTGGCAAGTGACCCCTGCATCAAATCGTATTGGTTTACGTCTTTTGGGTGAAATTTCTTTAGAGCGCGAAAAACAACAAGAATTACCAAGTGAAGGCACTTGTATGGGGGCAATACAAATTCCTGCTAATGGTCAACCAGTACTATTTTTAAATGATCACCCTCTAACAGGCGGTTATCCGGTTATTGCAGCAGTATGTAATTATCATTTGGATTTGGCTGGTCAAATTCCAGTTAATGCCAAAATAAAATTTAATCCGATTGGAGTTTTTAAAGAATTTGAAGGGAGCCATGTTAATCATGTCTGAAATTAATAAACAAGTTGCACACAAAGTATTGATTGCTAATCGTGGTGAAATTGCCGTTCGGATTATTCGTGCTTGTCGAGATATGAATTTTGCATCGATAGCGATTTATGCCGATGTTGATATGGATGCACTGCATGTGCAAATGGCTGATGAAGCTTATGGATTGTCAGGTAATACACCGAGTGATACCTATCTAAATATTGATAAGATTATTGCAATTGCGCAAAAATCTGGAGCGACAATGGTTCATCCTGGTTATGGCTTTTTATCTGAGCGAGTTGAATTTGCCAAAGCGGTACAAGATGCTGGTTTAATTTGGATTGGTCCTAATCCTGAAACAATAGCCATTTTGGGCGATAAAGTAAAAGCGCGACAACTTGCTATCGAAGTAGGGGCACCACTAGTTACCGGTACAGATAAACCTGTACAAAATGCCAAAGAAGTTGTTGAATTTGCGCATAAACATGGATTACCAATTGCAATTAAAGCAGCATTTGGTGGTGGAGGCCGAGGACTTAAAGTTGCTTGGCAAATGGATGAGGTAGAAGAACTCTATGATTCAGCTGTGCGTGAAGCAACAGCTGCATTTGGTCGTGGTGAATGTTTCTTAGAGCAATTTTTACATCATCCTCGACATATTGAAGCGCAGGTTATTTCAGATGCACATGGTAATGTTGTTGTCGTTGGTACTCGCGATTGTTCTTTACAACGTCGTAATCAAAAGTTGATAGAAGAATCACCAGCACCTTTTTTAGATGAAAAAATAGAAAAACAAATAGTTAAAGCATCAATCGATATCTGTGCTAAAGCAAATTATATTGGCGTTGGTACTGTTGAATTTTTACTGAGTCAGGATGGTAAACTGTCTTTTCTAGAAGTAAACACTCGTTTACAAGTTGAACATCCAGTGACAGAAGAAACAACAGGAATTGACTTAGTTATAGAACAGTTACGAATAGCGCAAGGATTACCTGTTAGTATTAAACAAATGCCTCAACCTCGAGGGCATGCTATTGAATTTCGCATAAATGCAGAAGATGCTGCTAATGGTTTTTTACCTGCGGCCGGAACGATAACTCGTTTTGATATACCAACAGGTCCAGGTGTTCGTTTAGATAGTGGCGTTAATGCAGGGTCAGTGATCCCTGCTACATTTGATTCACTCATGGCTAAACTTATTATTGTTGGTAATAATCGCCAACAGGCTTTGGCAAGAGCTCGCCGTGCGTTAGCTGAGTTTGCCATTGAGGGAGTTGCTAGTGTGCTATCATTTGATCGAAAAGTGATAGACCATCCTGATTTTTGCCAGCAGTTTAATGTGCATACTCGTTGGATTGAAACGGATTTTAATGCAGAACTTGAACCAGCAAAAAGGCAACTTCCGCAGCAAGAAGATATATTGACCCATACTTTTATTGAAATTGATGGTAAACGTTGTAAGCTTGGTTTGCCTGCGAAACTATTTTCTGGATTATCTATCAGCCAGACCAATAGTGAAGTCCAATCAGTTGTAACCACAAACACAAATCTTGATTTAATTGTTCCAGCTCCAGTGTCTGGCAATTTGTTTAAATGGTTGGTTGGGGATAATCAAAAGGTTGAACAAGGTGATATGATTGCAATTATCGAGGCAATGAAAATGGAAATTCAAGTAATAGCTCATCGAGAAGGTATTTTGAAACATTCTCATACCGAAGGTGCGTATGTTAATGCTGATGATCCTATTGCTGAAATTATTTAGTATTAAAAATAATTTATAAATTAATAATAACAATATGTTTTATTAGATTCTTGCAGTTGGTAAAACATATTGTTTTTATATTAAGATTATGAGTATTGCCTTTGCGAAACAGTTATATCGGCGATTAATATGTAATTTAAATTTCCTACTGTTTTTGATATTAACCTCCCTAATCTTATTGTTGAGCTCTTAACTTATAAATTAAACGATATAATAACGAATATTTATCTCTAATTTGAATTAAATATCCATAGCTACTCTCGGTTTATCATTCTCAAAAACCCCTTTCCTCAAAATTTTTTATTGAATGATAATTGTTATTGACGACTCTTTCTAACCCTAATATAGACTCAGGATAATAATTAAACTTAATAATTGAACAAAGTAATATAAAAAATAGTTATCATGATAATTTTTTTATAGTTTTAGTTTTAAATTATGGTAATGTTGCCGTTTTGTATTTTATACATAGGTAAGCATTATGACACATTCAACCAATAAATTGGTTCGTTTTTATTTCAAAATAGGATTAATACCACAAATTATTTTGGGGTTAATATTAGGTATTGCGTTAGCAGCAATTTCAAAAGATGTTGCATTAGATATGTCCTTTATTGGATCTCTTTTTATTAATGCTTTGAAATCAGTAGCTCCAATCTTGGTACTTATTTTAGTTATTGCTTCAATATCTAATCACCAACATGGTAAACGGGCCAATATGGGGGAACTATTGGCACTTTATTTTGCAGGGATGATGTTAGCAGCATTATTAGCAACTGTTGCTAGTTTTATCTTTCCTTCTGATATCTCTTTAGGTGATACCGCCAATCAAACTAAATTAACACCGCCAGGTAGTATTCTTGATGTACTAAAAACTTTATTTAACAAGATGATCGACAATCCAATTAATGCGCTGGTTAACGCTAACTATATCGGTCTTATTATTTGGGGTGTTGGTATTGGGATTGCATTAAGACATTCAAGTGAAACCACGAAAACAATGATGAATGATCTTTCTGTAGCTATTTCATTTATCGTTAGAATTATTATTCGTTTTGCGCCATTAGGTGTATTTGGTTTAGTCGCTTCAACTCTTGCTGAAACAGGCTTTGGAGAATTACTTAAATATGCCCATTTAATTCTTGTATTGGTGTCTAGTATGTTAATTGTAGCATTGATCATTAATCCATTACTGGCGTATATGGTCATGCGTAAGAATCCGTATCCATTAGTATTAACTTCATTAAAAGAGAGTGCTATTCCAGCCTTTTTTACTCGAAGTTCGGCAGCAAATATACCGGTTAATATGGAAATTTGTCGAAAACTAAAAATGGATGAAGATACCTATTCCGTCGCGGTACCGTTAGGGGCAGCCATTAATATGTCAGGTGCAGCTATCACTATTACTATTTTAACCTTAGCAACTGTTAATTCATTACATATAGAAGTTGATGTTCTTTCTGCCGTATTGCTTTGTATTGTAACGAGTGTTTGTGCTTGTGGAGCATCGGGAATTGCTGGTGGTTCATTACTGTTGATTCCTGTTGCTTGTAGTATGTTTGGTATACCTAATGAAATTTCAGCAAAAGTCATTGGTATTGGTATTGCAATTGGCGTAATTCAAGATTCAGTTGAAACAGCACTTAATTCATCAAGTGATGTGGTATTTATTGGTGCTGTTTCAGAGAAAGTACAGCGTAATAAAGCAAAATAGAATCAATTTATTCGTTAGCCAATTTATAATGACTATTAAGCCTGATAGATATCAGGCTTTTTTATAAATTGAAAACACAATCAGTAGCTCAATGATTGCATTTACTCTGATGAATATTTATCATGATTTACATATTAAATGTATTAAGGAATTATCATGTCATTCAATGCAATTATGTTAGGGAAAGATGAAGTTATTGGATTTTCAAATTCCTTAAAGGCCATTACTAAACAGCAGCTATTGCAACAGCAGGGAGATACTTTAGTTCAAATCCATTATTCAAGCATCAATTATAAAGATGCTTTAGCTTTGACGAATAAAAGTCCGATAGTTCGACAATGGCCAATGGTACCGGGTATCGATGGTGTGGGTACCGTAATTGAGTGTCAAAGTGGCCGTTATCAAGCAGGTGACTTGGTTATTTTAAATGGCTGGGGATGTGGAGAAACTCATTGGGGATGTTTAGCACAATATGCCTATCTAAAATCAGATTGGTTAATCCCTCTACCTAATAACCTTACTACTTATCAGTCAATGGCTATGGGCACAGCCGGTTATACCGCTGCACTTTGTGTAAAACGCATTATTAATTTTGGTATTAAACCACAAGATGGCAAAATTTTGGTAACAGGTGCCAGTGGTGGTGTTGGTTCTGTGGCCATTGCTTTATTGTCTAAATTGGGTTTTAACGTTACAGGATCAACAAGTAAAACTTCTGATAAAGAGTATTTATCAAAACTAGGTGCGGTTGAATTTATTGATAGTCAATCATTAAAAACGCCGAATAAACCGTTACAAAAAGAGTTATGGTCAGCTGTAATAGATGTCGTTGGTTCAAACACATTAGCTAATATTTGTGCTCAAACTCAATATGGTGGCATAGTCGCATGTTGTGGTTTGGCGCAAGGTATGGACTTACCTGCAACCGTGGCACCATTTATTTTACGCGGCGTAACACTATCGGGAGTGGATAGTGTGATGGCAAGTTATGATAAACGGGTTGCAGCTTGGCAATTAATAGCAGAAAACATGGACGAGAAACTGTATACTCACATAGCTAAAACCATTACATTAAATCAATGTTCTGAGATAGCAAATAAGATGATCGCTGGTGAAATTAAAGGACGCTTTGTGGTTGATGTAAATAAGTGATTTCATATCTAGTAATATCACAATATATAGCGGTGTAAAAATACACCGCTATATCAATGTCAATATTATTTGAAATGAAAAATAATATTATCAATTGCGTGATAATGCTTGTATTTCGGGTAAAATCAGACTAAATTCAATCTAATTTAACTATTTTTAAGTGATGTTCGCAATTACTAATCAAAGTTATCAATAATATGTGATTAATTCGAGGGGGGAATGTGATATGCCATATCTAACAAGAGATGATTTACCTGAATCAGTCCGACATGTTTTACCTACCCATGCTCAAGATATTTTTAAAGAAGCTTTTAATAGTGCCATAAAAGAGTATCAAGATCCGAAAAAAAGACGCGATAAAAGTGATGCTGAACAAGTTGCTTTTCGTGTTGCTTGGTCAGCGGTTGAAAAGGTCTATCATAAGGATGAGCATGGCAAATGGGTAGCTAAATAAAACTTAAAACATTTTAGATAGCTTGTTTTATTATTTAATAATGCTATAAATAAGAATAAATGCTAAGCTGACATGGATAGTTGGCTTATTCATATTTAAATTAAGGAGTTATGATGTTCATTTTTTCTCTTTCTTATCTCAAACCTATTAGTCAAGTTGAAAAATATTTACAAGCACATATTGATTATCTAGAGCGTTATTATCAATCTGGGCATTTTATTGCTTCAGGTCGCAAAATTCCTCGCACTGGTGGTATTATTATTTGTCGTGCTGAGAGTCATGAACAAGCCATGTCTATCATACAACAAGATCCATTTTATATTCACCAAATTGCTCAATATGAATTAATTGAATTTGTTCCTAGCAAATATGCCAAAGGGTTTGATGATTTTATCTAATGATTATCTAAAACATTAACAATGCTGTTAGTGAAATTGATAAACCTATTGTTAATTATCGCAAAGCAGCTAAATTCATATTAGCTTATTTAATTATTCCTATTCTTAAATCCTCATTTCAAAAAAATTAATAAAAAATTTGAACCTTTTTTATATTTTTTAACCTCTATATAAGTATGGTCATTTTATCAATGAAATTACATTAAACTCATTTAAACTTAATATTTCATTACGATTTTATTAGCTAGAGATTAAAAACTAATGAGTAAAAATAAACAACAACTCATCGAATTAGCTTGTAAGGGCGATAAGCAAGCACTGGAAAATTTGCTAGTCATTTGTCAACCAGATATAAAAAGATTTGCAAGACGAACCTGTTCAAGCTCGGAAGATATTGATGATGCGGTGCAAATTGCACTATGGCAGTTATATCGAAAAATAAGCATGTTGAAAACGGTGGCTACCTTCAGTAGTTGGTTATTTCGAATTGTCGAACGTGAATGTTATCGATTATTAAGAATTAGGAATTCGGAGAATATTGATTCAGGTTTTGATTTCGATAGCCTCAAAACAGCATATACAGATATCGATCTCAAAATTGATTTGATCAATGCAATTCTTGTTTTGCCAATAATCTATCGAGAAGTTCTAATTTTAAGAGATATTAGGGAATATTCATCCCTAGAAGTCGCTGACCAACTAG
This sequence comes from Gilliamella sp. A7, assembly GCF_002142015.1. Taxonomy (NCBI): domain Bacteria; kingdom Pseudomonadati; phylum Pseudomonadota; class Gammaproteobacteria; order Orbales; family Orbaceae; genus Gilliamella; species Gilliamella sp. A7. The sequence goes on along the minus strand of NZ_NASN01000036.1, from coordinate 14,449 downwards.
GTATTAATGTTGAGGCGGTAAAAAGCCGATTTCATCGAGCTAGAATGCTAATAAAAGAAAAAATTAATTCACGAAAACTTTCAAGTTTTTAAATAACATGTAGGAGAACTCTATGTATTGTCGTAACTCAATCATTTTACATTTAATAAGAGGTATAGCTGCAATTTCGTTGATATTTGCTGTATTTTTATTTCAACTTCCGCTTTTGCTTAAATTGTTTTTGGTTGTGGGTGCCATTTTGCTGTTACAAGGTTGTCCTGCCTGTTGGTTGTTAAGTTTAATAAATAAATTACAAACTCAAAAAGGAACACAATATGAGTGATTATCAATCGAGAGAAGATTTTAAATATTTAGCATGTTTATTGAAATCAGCTCCAAATGAAACACAAGCATTTATTGATTTTGATCAGCAAACGATTAAGCGATATGATGGAAATATTCCAATAAAAACTCGAGAGTTAATAGCTTTAGCTATCGCACTAACAACGCAATGTGCTTATTGCATTGATGTTCATGTCAAAGGTGCAAAACGAGCAGGAGCTAGTTTAGAAGAGTTGGCTGAATTAATTTCCATTTCCGCATCGGTAAGAGCAGGTGCAACTATGGCGCATGGTTTGTTAGCAAAGCGATTATTTGAACAATAAAATTGTTAACAGGTTAGCATTATTGTTCAAATAGCAGCTATTTAGTCAAAAATTAGCTGCCAAATTTTTATTCTCTTAAATTTACAACTCCCTGTTTTCTTCCTGATTCTCTTCGTTATCCAAATTTAAGATAAATTTTCCTTATTCTATTTACAATTTTCCTTATCAATGCGGAAAAAGTTGGTTAGTAATTATTTATTTTTCCTCTTATACTAAATTTGAATCCTCAATAAACATAGGTAATTGATTATGAATAATAAAGGTTTACCAAAAGATTTTCTATGGGGCGGTGCTGTTGCTGCTCACCAATTGGAAGGTGCTTGGCAAGTTGGCGGCAAAGGTATGAGTGTTGCTGATGTGATGACAGTCGGATCGCCGAAAAGTTATCGCAAAATCACAGAAGGTATTATTTCTGGTGAGTATTATCCTAATCACGAAGCTATCGATTTTTATCATCATTATAAAGATGATATTAAGTTATTTGCTGAAATGGGATTTAAGTGTTTTCGAACTTCAATTGCTTGGACGCGAATTTTTCCAAAAGGTGATGAACTTGAACCAAATGAAGAAGGTTTAAAGTTTTACGATGATTTGTTCGATGAATGTTTAAAATATAACATTGAGCCAGTTGTTACCCTTTCACACTTTGAGCTACCTTATTATTTAGTAACCGAATATGGTGGTTTTCGTAATCGTAAATTAATCGATTTCTTTGTTCGCTTTGCCGAAGTCTGTTTTGATCGTTATAAAAATAAAGTCAAATATTGGATGACCTTTAATGAGATTAATAACCAAGCTAATTTTAACGAAGATTTTGCTCCTTTCACTAATTCTGGTATCTATTATAAAGAAGGTGATAATCGTGAGGAGATCATGTATCAAGCTGCTCATTATGAATTAGTTGCCAGTGCAAAAGCAGTTCAAATTGGTCATGCGATTAACCCTGATTTTCAAATTGGCTGTATGATTGCTTTAGTGCCAATTTATCCTGAAACTTGCAAACCAAGTGATATTTTAATGGCGCAAAAAGTGATGGAACGTAAGTACTTCTTTACTGATGTCCATGTGCATGGCAAATACCCAAATTACATTCAAAAATATTGGCAACGAAAAAATATCAAACTCGATATTACCCCGCAAGACTTAGAAGTATTAACGAAAGGAACGGTTGATTATATTGGATTCAGCTATTACATGTCGAATGTGGTTAGACACAATAAAGGTAATGATCATTATGATTATAATGAAAAAACCGATTTAGTCGGCAATCAATATGTCAAAAAATCCGATTGGGGTTGGCAAATTGATCCTGAAGGCTTGCGTTACACATTAAATTGGCTTACCGATACCTATCGCTTGCCTCTTTTCATTGTTGAAAATGGTTTTGGTGCTTATGACAAAGTTGAATCGGATGGTAGTGTTCATGATAGTTATCGAATTGAATATCTACGTGAACATATCAAACAAATGAAGTTAGCCGTTATTGAAGATGGCGTTGACTTGATGGGTTATACACCATGGGGTTGTATTGATCTCGTTTCTGCTGGTACTGGTGAAATGGAAAAACGTTATGGTTTTATCTATGTCGATAAAGATAATAAAGGCAATGGTACCTTAAAACGTAGTCGTAAAGATTCATTTGCTTGGTATAAAAAAGTCATTGAGTCAAATGGTGAAATTTTATAACGATTTAAATTCATTAGGAGAAGTTATGAAAAAGGCGTTAATTATTTGTGCAGCAGGTATGTCATCATCACTTATGGCTAAAAAAGTTACTGAATTTTTTGCTAGCCAAAATAAAGCCATTGAACTTGATGCGGTATCAGCAACTGAAGGTAGTAATAAGATTAAAAATAGTGATTTTTCACTGTTCTTAATTAGCCCTCAAACCATGATGATGTTTGATAAATTAAAAGCGTTGGGCGATGAAGTAGGAAAACCTGTGGTGAGTATTCCTTTTCAAGCATATATCCCAATACCGTCTGGTATTGAACAATTAGCTAAATTAGTCGAGGATAATATTAACTAATATTCAAGAAAATCTTTGTTCTACCGATCTTAATATGATGCGATTTTTTTATGAATGATCGCATCATAAAACGGTTTAAGTTTGACATTACCATGTTAGTAACTTAATCCTTTGGATAAATTATTATTAATAGTTAAGGTGTAGTAGATAATGATAAAACAAAAACAACGAGAACTAATTAGTTTACTTGTTCGTTCTAAAAATGAATATAAAAGTAGTCAAGAACTAGCTACGCAATTATCGTTATCTGATCGTACCGTACGAACCTATCTTAAAGATTTAAAAACTATAATTGAAAGTAATGGCGGCAATATAATAAGTAAACAAGGTTACGGTTTTCAATTGCAAATTGAAGATCGAAATGCATTTAATTTATTTTTAATTGAACACCATTTATTAGACAAAAATGTTGAACAATTTCAATGTCGAGAAGCGAGTGAACGAAAACATTATATTTTGAATTTATTGTTATTGGAGAGTCAAAAAATTGATGTTGAAGCATTATCAGAACAACTATTTATCAGCTCATCTCAATTAAATAAAGATATTACCGAAATTAAATCTCAATTACTTCCTTATGAACTAACAATTAAAAAAAATCATTCTTTAGTTTTTGTTGATGGTGAAGAAAAAGCTAAACGTCATTTTATAATGAGCTATTTTTTTCATGAGGATTCAATTAATTTTCTACATCATTTGTCCTATTTTAATCAAGCTTGTGAAATCATTAGTTTTGATTCATTAACTATTATTATTTTAGATGAATGTCGTGAGGCAAATATTAAATTATCAGATGTGATGATACAAAATATTGTCTTGCATTTATCATTAAGTATTAAGCGTTTACAATCGGGACTTTCTATTCAAAATCTTGATTTGCCTGTTTCAACAAATTCGTCACTTGAATACCAAGTTGCCGAGCGAATTATCACTCGCATTGAATCGATTATTGGTTTTCATTTTCCTAAAGAAGAACAGATGTACCTTACTCTACATTTGATGAGTAAATCTAATTTAATCCAAGATGATCTGGATGATGATTTGGGTTCGTCACTAACAAATTTGCTATTAAAGATCCAACAAGAAACAGGCTATCCTTTTTTGCATGATGAACAATTAAAAAATGGATTAATCCAACACTTAAAACCAATGTTAGTACGTTTACAACAGAATATTAAATTAGATAATCCATTAATAGAGGAAATCAAACACCAATACTGTGAGGTCTTTGGGTTAGTTAAGCGTTATTTCAATCAATTACCCAATTTACAACAATATGAAGTGAATGATGATGAATGGGGATATTTAGCACTGCACTTTTTAGCATCACTTGAAAAACTAAAAAATGAACAGAAAGCCAAAGTATTAATTATCTGTGCAACGGGTCTGGGTAGTGCTCAATTACTTAAAAATCGAGTAGAAAGTGAATTTGATGAAAGAGTGAAAATTGTGGCAACACGAGGTTATTATGAAATTGATCCAGAAATGTTAAATGACATCGATTTTATTATTTCTTCGGTCGATTTATCGTCAAAAATATTCAAAGTTCCAGTATTTCATGTTTCAGTATTTTTTTGTGAAGAAGACGTTCAAGCGATTCGTCGTTATCTTTCCCATAGACAAAAACCTAATTCATTGCCAAAAAATTCATTTGTAACAACATTTGATGATAAACAGCAAAATCATTCGCATTATATTAGCCAAATCTTTGATGATATTGCCGCAGATTATTTTTATTTGTGCTCAAACAAACCATCTAAACAAGCTATTTTGGATCATTTGCTTGATCTCTTGTCTATTAATGAGGCAAAAAGCTTTAAACGTGAAATGCAAAAGCAAATGGAAAAACGGATGGTTATTGGTGAGATACTTTTTAGTCCAACCATTGTGGTTCCTCATCCAGCCATTCCAGTAGGTAAAATAGCTAAAATAGCGACTGCCATTATTCCAGAAGGACTTTGTTGGGATGAAAACTACCCAGATGTAAAGTTCGTTTTTATGATTTCACCGTCAATTTATCAAAATTCTCATTTAGCAATGATGACTAAAGCAATTGTCAATTTAATCGATGATTCGGTCATGCAACAAGCCATGTTAAAAATTTCAAATTTTAACCAGTTTAAATCACTTTTTATCCAACTTATTGAAAAAGGAGCGTAACAATGAATGACCAAATGAGCTCAGAGGATATTCAAATTACCGCATTTAATATTATTTTACACAGTGGTAATGCCAAAACCAAAATTCATGCTGCTTTCAAAGCAATGAGAAACGCCGAATTTGATACAGCAAATCAGCTGTTAGAAGAGGCCAATGAGGAAATATTAGAAGCACATAAATCGCAAACCGATCTTCTACAATCTTATGCTAATGGTTGTAAAATTGAGATGGAAATTATCATGGTGCATGCTCAGGATCATCTAATGACTACAATGACGTTGCGCGAAGTTGCCATTGAGATGTGTAATCTCTATCAAAAAACCTATAAGTTATCAAATCAATAAAGAGGTTAGCGATGAATACTCCACTAGAAAGCCAACTTAAAATGCATAAAAAAGTCAGTTTGACTAATCTTTATTTTAATCGCTTTTTAGCGGTTCGTTATGCGACAGCCTTCTTTCTATTTATTAACCTGTATTGGGCTGTCTTTCTGTTGGGTAGCTTATCAATTGCTATAGCACTACCACTGTTGCTTATCGTGATGGCTACATTAACCAGTTTTGAGCAAATTAAGCTTTATCGTAATCATAAAAATCATTTACGCTATGCCCGTTTATTGTACCGAACATTATTAATATCCATTATCGTGTTAATGGTTTTGATTTATACCCCATTGTTTCACTTTTTCTTTCCATTTCTAAAAAATTCACCGGAGGCGGTAAACATTATATTAGGCATTTTGGCAGCAAGTTTAGTTTTTACTATTTTTATATTAATAAAACTAAAAAAAATTGAGCGTAATGAGGATAAACATTTTAAAAGAATCCAAGCTTATCAAGAAATCATCAATTGAATGAGGAAAACAAAATGAATACCGGATTTGTGTTGTTACAAAAGTATCTAATGACTCCGATGGCAAAAATATCGCAGTTTAAGATTGTTCGAGCAGTAATGGCAGCTGGAATGGCGTCAGTACCTTTTTGTATAGTTGGATCGATGTTTTTGGTGTTTAATACTTTGCCGATGACATTTACTGGCTTAGAAACAGTATTTGAAAATACTATTTTCAAAGTAAGTGATCTTTATATGATAGCAAATACAGCAACAATGGGGATATTAGCACTCTATTTTAATATTGTTGTTGGTTATGAATTAACTAAAATTGAAGAAGAAGAAACTGGTTTAAAAGTAAATGCACTTAATGGTGCTATGTTATCGGTATTTGCTTTTGTTATGACTCTACCAGAATTGGTCATGCAAAGTGGTGCAATGGTTTTACTTAATGACCAAAGTGAATTAGTTTTTAATGGGTTACGTTTAAAACCATTTGTTTATCGCTTAGGTACATCTGGTATCTTTATTGCCATTGTTATGGCGATTATTGCAACACAGTTGTATTTCCTTTGTGTACGTCGTAATTGGGTGGTTAAAATGCCGGAAACCGTTCCATTAGGCGTATCTCGATCATTCACTGCATTAATTCCAACTTTTGTTATTGCTTTCACAATTCTTATTCTAAACGGAATTTTGGTGTATTTTGGTACGGATATATTTGATATTATCGGTGTTCCATTTACCTTTGTAACCAATTTAACTAAAAGTTGGCTTGGTATAATGGTGATTCTATTTTTAATCCATGCGCTTTGGGTTGTTGGTATTCACGGTGCTAGTATAATTGGGGCATTCATTACACCTATAATGCTTAGTAATATGAATGAAAACGTTGGCGGCGCACATATTCCATTTGCTGGTGAGTTCAATAATTCATTGGTAATTTTAGGTGGTTCAGGTTCAACGTTACTTATGACTTTCTTTATTGCTTTTTGTGCTAAATCGAGTCAATTAAAAATTTTGGGGCGAGCTTCAGCAGTCCCAGCAATTTTTAATATCAATGAGCCAATTATTTTCGGCATGCCGATAGTGTATAACCCATATCTTGCCTTACCGTTTTTATTAGCACCAATGGCATGTGGTACTTTAGGTTATTTTGCGATTAGTAGTGGGTTTATGAATCCAATTATTGCATTAATACCATGGCCATCCCCAATGGGATTAGGGGCGTTTATTGGTACTGGTGGGGACTATCGAGCTATGTTTGTTGCGATACTTTCAGCAATTTTAGCGTTAGTCATTTACCTGCCTTTTGTCAAAATGTACGACAACAAGCTTTATAAAGAAGAACAAGCTAAATCTGACAATCAAATAGTTAAATAGCTTAATTTATTACTTCACAGATTAAAGCACGGAATGAACTCAATTTCGTGCTTTTTGGCTTTGTAATATACTCAATGATAATCTTCGCTAAACTAGTATTAGTTTTTTTAATGGTCAATCTCTGATCGATACAGCCATTTTCTATGCTATATTTAAAATTCCTTCTTGATCAAATAATGAATAAAAATCTTAATTTTTTTATCAAAATTAAAATAGAAGGGAATAATTATTTTTTAATAAGGAGATGTGAAATGTACTATATCAAACACAAGTTAAGAAAGTATTGTTGCATTATCTTTCTTCTATCAATAAGCCAATATGTAGCGGCCATAGAAAATGTAAAACATAAGTTTGACGCTGGTGCAGTGGCTTCTCCCGATTATTATGGCGCCATCGCCGCAGAAGAAATCTTAAAAAAGGGTGGTAATGCAGTTGATGCCGGTGTCGCTACTGCATTTGCTTTAGCTGTAACCTATCCAGAAGCGGGCAATATCGGTGGTGGCGGATTTATGACCATTTGGATGGAAGGAAAACCTTATTTTATCGATTATCGAGAGACAGCACCTAATCAAGCCTCTAAAGATATGTTTCTCGATAAACAGAAAAATGTAGTGGCTGATTTAAGCTTATATTCGCATAAAGCATCAGGTGTTCCAGGAACTGTAGCTGGTATGTGGGCGGTTCATCAGCGATTTGGCAAACTTAGTTGGCAAGAGGTGATAGCGCCCCAGCTATTCGGTTTGCAAACCAAGGTTTTACGGTTGATAAACAGCTGATTACACGTTATCAGGAAGTACAAGATCTAGCACCTAGCAATGGACATTTTAAACAGTACTTTGGAACTATGCAGGAAGGAAAAATTTTCAAGCAACCTGAATTAGGCGCTGTATTAACGCGTATCGCAAAAGATGGTGCTGATGAATTTTACCGAGGTAAAACAGCCCAATTAATTGCGCAAGAAATGGCAAAAAATGATGGTTTAATCACACTAAATGATTTAGCCAATTATCAAGCTAAATGGCGAGATCCGATCATAGCTAATTGGCATGATATGCAAGTAGTAACGGCACCACCGCCAAGTTCAGGTGGTGTTGGGTTGATTCAATTATTATTAATGAAACAAAAATTAGCTGATGATTTCAAAGATGTCAAAGTAAATTCTGCTCATTATGTCCACTTATTAGCAAAGATTGAAAAACGTGTTTTTGCTGACCGCGCTGAATACATGGGTGATCCTGATTTCGTTAGTGTACCCGTTGCTAAATTAGTTGATGATAGTTATTTAGCTAATCGGGCTAAATCTATTAATGCCAATGCGGTTTCAATTACTGAGCAAGTAAAACCTGGACTAGATAATAATCATGAAAAATTACAAACTACTCATTTTTCAGTTGTAGACAAATGGGGAAATGCTGTTTCTAATACTTATACTTTAAATGGTTGGTTTGGATCTGCTGTTGTTGTAGAAGGAACCGGTATTGTTTTAAACAACGAAATGGATGATTTTAGTAGTAAGCCTGGTATTGCCAATCAATATGGTGTTGTAGGTAAAGATGCTAATGCAATAGAGCCAAATAAACGTCCGCTATCATCTATGTCACCTAGTATTTTAGTTAAAGATAATGAAGTTGTTATGGTTCTTGGTACCCCTGGTGGTTCGAGAATATTCACTTCTATTTTTCAAGTTGTGACAAATGTTTTTGATAATAACATGACATTAAAATCAGCTATGGATGCGCCACGTTACCACCATCAATTATTACCAAGTAATGTGATTTTTATCGAGCCTTTTCAGGCTGAAGTACCAATTGATTTCAAAAATCAACTGGAGAAAATGGGATACCAATTTGAAAAACAAGATTTTAATGGTGATATTCAAGCGATTAGAGTTATTAATAATAAACCTCAACCCGTATCTGATTTGCGTGGCAGAGGAACGTCGATTATCGTTAAATAATCGAGTGAATATTACTTAATAACGAAATATAGAATATTCAATTTTGACTCTATTTATCTAATAGATAAATAGTAACAAAAAACCCGTTTAATTAAACGGGTTTTTTTGTAGCTATTATTTGATGATTATTCAGGAATAATATCAACAATAACTTTAGCAAAAGCTTCGCTGTGTACTTGGAATAACACTTCGTGTTCACCAGTTGTACGCAATACACCATTTGGTAAACGAACTTCGCTTTTTGATACTTGAATACCACGAGCTTTAACTGCATCAGCAATATCACGAGTACCAATTGAACCAAATAAACGACCTTCATCACCTGCTTTAGAAGTAATAGTTACTTTACCTAAAGCATTGATCTCAGCAACACGTTGTTCAGCTGCTTTTAATGTTTCAGCTAATTTTGCTTCTAATTCAGCACGACGAGCTTCGAAGAATTCAATATTCTTTTTAGTTGCTGGTACTGCTTTACCTTGTGGAATCAAAAAGTTACGAGCGTAACCCGCTTTAACATTAACTTGATCACCTAAGTTGCCTAAATTAGCAACTTTATCGAGTAGAATAATTTGCATTATATGTTCCCTCTGTTGCTAATTACTGATGATTGTCAGTATATGGTAATAATGCCAAGTAACGAGCGCGTTTGATAGCGCGAGCTAGTTGACGTTGATATTTTGCACTAGTACCAGTAATACGGCTAGGTACGATTTTACCACTTTCTGTGATATAGCTTTTTAATAAAGAAACATCTTTATAATCAATTTCTTTAACGCCTTCTGCTGTAAAACGGCAGAATTTGCGACGACGGAAGTAACGTGCCATTTGGCTATTCTCCTAATAGTTTAATTTGGTCAGCATGTAAAACTATTTGACTGGTTTTATCTCGTTTAGTATGTGTACTAATAAAGCCACTTACCAAAACTTTGCTGCCTTTTTTAATACTGTAACTTAACTCTTGTTGTCCACTGACAATAACCGGCATTATACACCATGCTTGTCTTGGGAGTTCTGCTTCGATTTGTTCAGAAACATGTTCTAAATAAAACTGACAGTGTGATATCCCACTTGGACTCATTTTTTTAATCGGGGTTTTGGTAACCAATCCCGATAAAACTAAACGATTATTCTTCCGAATCATCGTCCATGTTTGCATCACTAAAATCTTCTTCAGAACTACGACGTTCATCTTTAGCTTTTAGCATTGGTGATGTTTCAGTTACAGAATGTTTGGTACGCATAATTAAACTGCGAATTACTGCATCATTGAAACGGAAGTTATCTTCAAGTTCATTTACTGCTTCTTGAGTAGCTTCAACATTCATTAACACATAATGTGCTTTATGCAATTTTTCGATAGGATATGCTAATTGACGACGACCCCAATCTTCTAAACGATGGATTTTACCACCATCAGTGGTTAATGTACCAGTATAACGTTCGATCATACCAGGTACTTGTTCACTTTGATCTGGGTGAACCATAAATACAATTTCGTAATGACGCATTATCGCTCCCTACGGATTAATCAGCTTTCTGTCGGGGCAACCGCAACCCATTGAAAGCAAGGAACATGAAAATTAAGCGGTTGAAATCGACGGCGCATTATATATCAAAATAATTACTTTAACAAATGAATAAATATTAAAAGTGTTATTCGTTTTTTTATAATAAAAAATAATCCTTTAATCATAACTAAAAAATTTTAATTAAAAATCGATTATAAATAGAATAAAAAAAATTTTTTGGCAAAGTTTTACTTGAACAAGTGAATTAGGTGTAAAAATGTAACGATATCTATACATCTTTGTTATTAAAATATGTTATTCTCTATATAATACAAGTTTAAGGTTAATAGCTATTTTTAAAGGAGTGTTTATATGGCTGAAGAAACCATTTTTAGTAAAATAATTCGCCGTGAAATTCCTGCTGATATTGTTTTTCAAGATGATCAGGTTACTGCCTTTCGGGATATTTCTCCTCAAGCCCCTACACATATTTTAATTATTCCCAATAAATTGATCCCAACTGTAAATCATATTGCAGAGCCAGATGAAGCTCTGCTTGGTCATATGATGGTTGTTGCGGCTAAAATTGCTAAGCAAGAAGGGATTGATGAAAGTGGTTATCGTTTAATAATGAATTGTAATAAAGATGCCGGACAAGAAGTCTTTCATATTCACATGCATTTATTAGGTGGTAAAAATTTAGGGCGATTAATAGGTTAACTTATATGAAACAGTTTAAACGTATCGTTGGAATGGGCATGCTTGCTTTTAGTTTAGCAGGATGTCAACTTCTTGGTTATAATCAAAAAACTGAAGTCAATCCGCCAGTAGAAATCCCTGATAACACAGGGGTGGTAGATACTCCGCCACAAATAGTTAAAACAACTGATTGGAATGATATATTATCTCCAGTTGTAAATAAAATATTGCAATCTTCATCAGCAATTGAAGGTAATAAACTGTTGTTAATTAGTGATATCCAAAATCGTAGTGGTGATTATTTAGCAACAAACCAGATTGATACAACGTTACATAATATACTAAATAAGCAAAGCATTTTCTCTGTGGCTGATAGACAATCGATCAGTCAAGCTAAACAAGCGTTAGGTATTTCTGTTGATGATAAACTTGTTTCTCGCAGCAAAATGATCGGTTTGGCTAAGTCAATAAATGCTGGGTATGTGCTTTTTACCACATTTTATAAGTTACCAAGTGAGAATCAAGATGCCAATCTATCTATGGAGTTACTTTCAACCCAAACGGGTGAAATTTTACAACGTGTAACAACAAAAGATATCCAACCCAAAAATTCTGCTAATCCTGATCCTTCTCAAGGAGTGGCTGAATAATGGGGCCTTTATTGATCGATGTGCCGAATACATCATTAACCAATGATGATATAGCACTTTTGAAAAATCCAATGGTAGCAGGGATTATTTTATTTAGTCGTAATTATCAGTCGCCTGAGCAATTGACTGACTTGATAAAGCAAATTCGTTCCGCGACATCAGAACGTTTATTAATTTCGGTTGATCATGAAGGTGGTCGCGTTCAACGTTTCAAGCAAGGCTTTACTCTTATTCCTCCCGCGCAATCTTTTGCTTTGCTTAATGATTTAGAAAAAGCGAAATCATTAGCATTTGACGCTGGTTGGTTACTAGCGATGGAATTGATTGCCTACGACATTGATTTAAGTTATGCACCTGTACTTGATTTAGGTCATGATTGTTTAGCCATTGGTAGTCGATCATTTCATCAAGATAGTTATATTGCTTATCAAATCGCATCGTCAATGATTGATGGTATGCATTCGGCAGGTATGAAAACAACGGGTAAACATTTTCCTGGTCATGGTCATGTTATTGCTGATTCTCATAAAGAAACACCAATCGATCATCGATCAAAAGAACTCATTGAAAATGATATGCAGATTTTTGCCAAATTAATCGCTGAAAAAAAACTTGATGCAATTATGCCCGCTCATGTTATTTATCCTGAATTTAATGATAAACCTGCCAGCGGGTCAGAGTTTTGGCTAAAAACAGTGTTACGTGAAAAGTTACATTTTGATGGTGTTATATTTTCTGATGATTTATCGATGGAAGGAGCTTCTGTTTTGGGGGATCATGCTCAGCGAGCTAAAGCAGCGCTTAATGCTGGTTGTGATTTATTATTGGCTTGTAATAATCGAAATGGCACATTAGCTATTTTAGATGCATTAACTCGTTTAAATGAAAAACAGCCATTATTAACCGATAAAGCAAAATTACTCTTAACTAAAACCAAAGTAAATTATGCCGAATTGATAAAGAGCCATGATTGGCAGAATCGTCATCAAAATTTAATGAAGTTGAATGAAAAGTGGGAGCATTATAATGCAAGCAGCCATCATTAAAATCGACAATAATACTCATTTAGTTGCTTATAATGATGCAGCAAAAGCGTTATTTTCTAGTAATTTATTAAGTTTAGATCAGCCATTTGATTATCGAAATGCATTTAGTTTGGATGCAACATTTGATTTATCCGATCATGACGATACGATTATTGTATTAAACTCGCAGTATTTTTTATTGCAGAAAATTAATGAATCATCCTTTATTACCTTTGTTTTGCAACCAGTTGAATATCTAAAAAAACGGTTATCAAAAATTAATGTTGTTGGACGTCATGCTTTTGATATTTTTGCTGTTAAAAGCCAATCAATGCAAAAATTAATTGCTCAAGCTAAAGCTTTTTCAATGCAAAGAGAACCATTACTAATTACCGGTGAAACTGGCACAGGTAAAGATTTGTTGGCTAGTGCATGTCATCAATATAGCCCTAGGGGGGATCAAACCTTTTTAGGTCTTAATTGTGCTGCTATGCCTGATGATGTTGTTGAAAGTGAGCTTTATGGCCATGCCGCAGGAGCTTATCCGGGAGCACTTGAAAGTAAAAAAGGTTTTTTTGAGCAGGCTAATGGTGGCTCTGTATTACTTGATGGCATCGATGAAATGTCATTCCAAATGCAAACCAAATTATTGCGTTTTATTAACGATGGTTTTTTTAGACGAGTCGGTGATGATAACGAAGTTTATGTTGATGTTAGAATCATCTGTGCAACTAAAGTTGATTTAGCTGAATTGGTGGAACAAGGAAAGTTTAGGAAAGATCTTTATTATCGCTTGAATGTGTTGTCCTTAAATTTACCTTCACTGCAAGAGCGTAAGGAAGATATTGCACCACTTACACAAATTTTTATTGATGAATTTGCTAATAAACAGGGCATTACACCGCCAACAGTTAATCAAGATGTTATTCCTTATTTAGCTCAGTACTCATGGCCAGGTAATGTAAGACAGCTTAAAAATGTACTTTATTCAGCATTGGCTCAGTTAACATCTTCACAATTGACGGTAAAAGACATTGTTTTACCAGCAATAACTTCAACTCAGATCTCATTGATTAGGGATATTGATAACAAAACGCTAGATGAAATGACTAAAAACTATGAAAAAGAAGTCCTAAAAAGTCTCTATGTCAAATATCCAAGCTCAAGAAAACTTGCCAAAAGACTAGGAGTATCCCACACGGCAATTGCGAATAAACTTCGGGATTATGGGGTGGGTAAAGCTAATTGAAATAAATCTATGATGTCATTTTGTCAATTTATTATCCATAGAGTACTAATTAAGTAAAGAAATTATTTTATGTGACATGAAATCAATATTTTTATTAAAAGCAACTTTAATAAAAAAAACACAGTGTTTTAGTGGCACTTTATTTTTCCTACTATAACGAATTATATATAGAATATTACTGAGAATTTTTAGTTTATGCTTAATAAAGAATCGATTAAAAAAGTGAATATATATATTTAATATAGTAGGCTTTCCTTTATATTGACAATAGATATCAATATTGAAAATAAAATCTGAACGTAGATAGTTTATAT
>NZ_NASN01000035.1:0-25094 GCF_002142015.1 Gilliamella sp. A7 | reverse complement strand
GTATAAAACCATAGTTACTAAAAACTTAATTTATATATTTTATCAACGTTTTGTGGAACAGAGTTTTTCTAAAAATTATCAGTATTTAACAACATATTAATTAGCAATATCTTGAAATGAGGTTTTTATTATTATTTAATTTACTCAAACAAAATATGGGAAATTACCGATTTTTTATTTGTGATTATTGGTAACAAATTTTACAATAGAAGCTTAAATTTATATGTTAGGTTATATAAAATGTCTATTGCTGTTGTAGAAGTGAATTGTAAATCGATTCTACATAATATTGAATTTTTTAGGGAAAAATCTCCAAATAGCACATTAATGGCTGTGGTCAAAGCAAATGCTTATGGTCATGGTATGGAAGATGTAGCTAAGTTAGTTGAGGATAGGGTTGACTGTTTTGGTGTTGCGCGTATTTCCGAAGCCATAGCGTTACGACAGTCTGGTATTCGAAATTCAATTGTACTTTTGGAAGGCTTTTTTCCTCACGATGATATCAATGATTTACTGGATTTCAATCTACAACCAGTCATTCATTCTAGCTGGCAAATTGATGTATTAAAAACCATTCCGTTTGCAAATGAAATTACAGCTTGGTTCAAAATTGATACTGGCATGCATCGCTTAGGTTTTCATCTTGAGGAGGCTGTAAAAGAGTTTGATCGATTAGCCAACTGTAATGTTATTCGCCAACCAATCAATCTAATAAGTCATTTTAGTAGTGCAGATGAGTTAAGTTCAACGCAAACAAATGAACAAATGGCTTTGTTTGATGAATTTATTCATTCGCTTGATGCAAATTTGTTGAGTAGTCAGCAATCAATAGCTGCATCAGGTGGCATTCTGGCTTGGCCTAATTCTCATCGTGATATGATTCGACTTGGTATTGCTTTGTATGGTGTTTCGCCATTTGCTAATCAAGTAGCAGG
Source organism: Gilliamella sp. A7 (assembly GCF_002142015.1). NCBI lineage: Bacteria > Pseudomonadati > Pseudomonadota > Gammaproteobacteria > Orbales > Orbaceae > Gilliamella > Gilliamella sp. A7. The sequence continues at coordinate 24,159 of NZ_NASN01000035.1, read as the reverse complement.
TCTTGAACCAGCCATGACACTTAAATCCGAATTAATTACGGTTCGTAAACACTTCAAAGGGCAATCAGTCGGATATGGGCAAATTTGGACTAGCGAAACTGATACCATTTTAGGGGTTGTGGCAATGGGATATGGTGATGGGTATCCTCGTTCTATTCCAGCAAATACACCAGTAAGTATTAATGGCCGAATAGTACCTATTGTAGGTCGGGTCTCAATGGATATGATTGTGGTAGACTTAGGTCAAAATAGCCAAGATAAACCAGGTGATGAAGTTATTTTTTGGGGCAAAGATTTACCCATCGAACAAATTGCCGAGCACACTGGTATAAGTGCTTATGAGTTATTAACGCGCTTAACATCACGCGCAAAAATTCGTTATAAAGATTAAGTTATGATTAAAAAATTATTTGTATACACGTTTCTGGCGTTAGTTTTAATTGTCGGTGGTTCATTAGGTATTGGTTACTATTTTTTACAGCAATTCTCTCAGCAATATATGAATATCACCTCTGATAATCAAATGTTTGTATTAAAAAAAGGAACCACATTACATCAATTAGTTGAGCAGGTAAAGGCAAGTAATTTAATGCAACAAGCTTACTTGCTTCCTTATTTATATAAACTTGATCCGTCATTAAGTTCCATTAAAGCTGGCACTTATCAATTGCATCCTCATATGACCGTTGAAGAGTTTTTAAAATTACTTGTATCGGGTAAAGAAAGCAGTTTTTATGTACAATTTGTTGAAGGAAAGCGAGCTAAAGATTGGTTAAATCTGCTCAGCAATTCCCCTTATATTCAACAAACATTAACGGGTAAGTCTCATGATGAAATTGCTAAGTTATTAGGTATTGATGGCCCATTAGAAGGTTGGTTATCGCCTGATAAATATCAATATACTGCAGATAGTCTTGATATTAATATTTTGAAACGCGCATATTTAACTATGAAGACTAATCTAAAAAAAGTATGGGATAATCGTGATAGTGATCTGCCTTATAAATCCCCTTATGAATTGTTGATTATTGCTTCAATTATTGAAAAAGAGACAGGAATCAATTCGGAACGAGCTAACGTTGCCTCTGTTTTTGTTAATCGCTTAAAAGCAAATATGAAGTTACAAACAGATCCAACCATTATTTACGGTTTAGGCGATAATTATACAGGTAAGATTAGGCGGAGTGATTTAACTGATACCAATAATCCTTATAATACATATGTAATTGAAGGCTTGCCACCGACACCTATTGCGATGCCAAGTTTAGCATCACTAGAAGCAGCAGCTCATCCGGCAAAAACCAAATATCTATTTTTTGTTGCTAATGGAACTGGTGGGCATACTTTCAGTAGCACTTATAGCAACCATCAACAAGCGGTGAATGAATATCGCCGACTTATGAATAATCATTAATTGATTCTATGCAACAGCCACATTTTTGTGGCTGTTTTTTTAGCTAAAATACTTTTAATCATCAATTCTTTGGCTAGTTGATAATTCATCAAGTTGTTTTATCAATGTTAATAAGTTATTAACGTTAATTTCTTGTTGTTTTAATGCTTCTTCAAAATAAGGATGAAGGGCAAATTTTGGCAATTCGGTTTTGGCATCAATTAACGCTTGCATTCGTGGAATAAAAATCCACTGTAACCATTCATAGGGCTGCATGGTATCGAGTGCAAATGGTTGTTCACTCAAAAATGCTTCAGCTGCTGGTGGTGAAGGTTGCCAAAGTGTCAATCTTTGCAGTTCATCTTTAATCAATCTCAATTGATTAGCGATTGAATTCAATTGTCGATGATAGTTAATTAGTGAATGGTAATATTGCCAATCAAAATGTGGTCCCGGATCTGTTTTTCGGGTTGGAGCAATATCACTATGGCCAGTAATATTTTTAATTGGATAGGTTTGTTGTATTAATTTGGTTACTTTTGCCAATTGTTGATATTGTATTTCGGTAAAGTCTTCAGTATCACAACCTTCCATTTCAATACCAATTGAAAAATCATTACAATTTTCCTTGCCAGCAAAAATCGATTGACCTGCATGCCATGCTCGTTTATCAAAAGGGACGAATTGAATAATCTCGCCGTCACGTCTTATAAACAGATGACTTGATACTTGTAATTGATAGATGCCCGCAAAATAAGGATGCTCGTTTGGGTCTAGTTTACCTGTAAAGAGTTGTTCAACGTAAGGACCGCCATATTGCTTAGGGGGAAGGCTAATGTTATGAATAACCAGCAATGAGATAAGTTGATCTTCAGGACGGTCATTATAATAAGGCGATTTAATTTGCTTAATATTTTTAATCCAACCATCAACAATTTTTAAAGGCATAATAGCTCCGATACATTTAGATTTGCTATATATTTCGATCTGTTTCACAATTTTAATTACCACTATGATGATTGTGGTGATCATTTTGTATTTCAAGTTCTAAAATTCTCTCTATATATTATTTCATTTTTTGAATTAGCTATAAAGTCACTCTATCAAACAATTATTTGATTTGTGAGGCTATAATGCAATGCCAATCTGGATTTACTCTATTTGAATTAATGATCGCGATTGTCGTGATAGCAATTTTAACTGCTATCGGTTTACCTGCTTATCAAGGTTATATAAAAAAAGCAGCCTTAACCGATATGCTGCAATCAATGACTGCATATAAAACAGCCATTGAAATTTGTGCTATAGAGCAAGGCGCTTTAAGCAAATGTAGCAGTGGTAATAATGGAGTGCCAACAACGAGAACGACCAATTATGTGACGTCAATTAATGTCTCTAATGGGATGATAACTTTAGTCGGTAAAAGCGCTTTATCAAGTCTAACTGTAACTTTAACACCTATTTTAAATACTAAATTAGGTAATTTAGACTGGTCACGGACATGTCTAACAAATCCACCAGATCAAACTTTAACTACAGCTTGTGAAGATATTTTTAAATTTTAATTGTGATTAATCTCGTTAATAGGATAACCGCTATGCAAGAAGAGAATCTCGTCGAAAGCCTAGACAAATTATTGCTTTCAGCATTAGATAAGCGGGCATCAGATATTCATTTTGAGCCTTATCAACATCATTATCGAATTCGCATGAGAATTGATGGTGTTTTGCAAAATATGTTAACACCGCCGTTAATGTTAGCTAAACAGATTGCAGCTAGACTAAAGATTATGGCCAATTTAAATATTGCTCAACAACGGCTACCGCAAGATGGACAATTGATGATTAATAATTATGCAATGCGCATAGCTACTTTGCCGGTTATTAATGGTGAAAAGATTGTATTACGGGTTATGGATAATCATGACTCAGAACTGAGCATCGATGATTTAGGATTAACAAGGGAAGATCTATTAACCTTTAAACAAATATTAGATTATCCACAAGGCTTGATTTTGGTAACAGGACCGACTGGCAGTGGCAAAACTATGACATTATATAGTGCTTTAAAGCGATTAAATAAACCTAAATGTAATATATGTAGTGTAGAAGATCCGATCGAAATTCCATTGGATGGCATTAATCAAACAGCAGTTAATCTTAAAGCTGGTTTAAGTTTTTCGGTGATATTGCGGGCCTTTTTGCGTCAAGATCCTGATGTGATGATGATTGGTGAAATCCGTGATCCTGAAACGGCTGAGATCGCAATTCAAGCAGCGCAAACGGGGCATCTGGTGTTATCAACTCTACACACTAATTCTAGTATTGAAGCTATCATCCGTTTAAATCAAATGGGTATTAAAAATTATCTATTATCGTCCAGTTTAAAATTAGTTATTGCTCAGCGATTAGTTCGTAAATTGTGTCAATATTGTAAAGTAGTAGCCTGTGAGCTTACATTAATAAACAACGAACCCTCACCGCATTTTATCGCTATGGGCTGTGAGAAATGTGTGGGAGGTTATTTAGGGCGAATAGGCTTATATGAACTGTTAATTATCACACCACCAATACAACAACAGATTTTAACCAATCAACCGATTACTTCACAAAATATGGTAACGCTCAGGCAAGTAGGTAATAAACTTGTTCAACAAGGTATTACTACGCTGGCAGAAATAAATCGTGTTTTGGGTAATAATTGAGTGGTAGTTTGGAGATAATGCATGAAGCGACTCTATTATTGGTATGACATTAATTTTCATCAAAATGTAACTATTGCCATATCTAAAAAAGATGTGCGAACAAAACTGTTATTAGAAGGGCAAGTTGCGATTAAGATTAGACCCGGTAACTTGATTACTTCACAAAGTTATAAACTTAGTGAACTGCTCATTATAACTAAGCAATTAGCGACAATGTTAAAAGCCGGATTATCAATTGTAGATAGCTTACAATTACTGATTGATGAACAACCAAAAGCGCAATGGCAATATCTGTTAACCGATATTAGTCTGCAAATAATCAAAGGAGAATCATTGTCGATTGCTTTAAAAAAGCATCGTTTAGTATTTTCGGCACTTTATTGTGAAATTATTGCTATTGGTGAATTGACTGGAAGATTGGAACAAAGTTTTGAACAATTAACTTGTCACCTAGAAAAATCATTATCAATACAAGGTCAGATTAAAAAGGCGCTACGTTATCCACTTTTTTTATTATTTGTATCAGTAATAGTGATTATAGTTATGATATTTATTGTCCTGCCAAAATTTTCCGATATATATCAAAGTTTTGATGCCGAATTACCCTATTTTACACAATTAGTGATAGATATAGCTTATAGCGCTAAACAAGAGGGATTATTTATATTATTAGCTATTACATTATGTTATTTATTTTTTCATTATGTTGTTAAAGTACGTTATCAGCTTATTATAGATAAGCATAAATTGAAGCTTCCTTTAATTGGTCAAGTTATCCAGTCTCAATGTTTAATGCATATTTTTCATACATTAGCAATTACTCAGCAAGCTGGCATTCCATTACTAACAGGATTAGCTGCTTCTACCAAGGCGATAAGTAATTATTATTATCGTGACATTATCAAGCAAATTATGATGGGTATTAAACAGGGGAATAGCTTTAGTCAAATGTTAGCTAGTTATTCAACTTTACCTAAGTTATGTGTGCAGCTAGTTCATGCTGGTGAAGAGTCAGGTTCGTTAGATATTATGCTCAATAATATTACTCTTTACTATCAACAACAACATCAAACCTTAACAGATAATTTAGTCAAAGCATTTGAACCCTCATTAATGCTGATTTTAGCTGCAATTATCGGCAGTTTAATTATATCGATGTATTTGCCGATATTCCAAATGGCGGATGTGATTAGTTAATGGCTATACTATTTTTTTTCATCGGACTTGCTACTGGTAGTTTTTTGCAAGTTGCGTATTATCGTTATTCGCCCGAGCAATCTTTGTATGAATATTTTTCCGCTATTATTGTTCCTCGTTCTGTATGTCGGAATTGCAATCATAAACTTAGTGTGTGGCAGTTAATTCCAGTATTGTCATGGTTGATATCAAATCGGCGTTGTTATTATTGTTTCCATAAAACAACCAATAATTACGCTATTTTTGAGCTAGTTATGGCAATATTATTTTTATTGATTTATTTGGATAAGGGACTAAATTTTAAATCTGCTTTACTTATGTTACTTGTAGTTGTTTTCTTGTTGTTAACACTAATTGATATTAACTACTTATTATTGCCAGATTTTTTGACTCAACCATTAATGTGGAGTGGATTGATAATGGCTTACTTTAATCTATCTTCGCTTAATATCAATGATGCTCTAGAAGGTATTTTGTTTGGCTATTTAATGCTTAAATTACCGGCAATCATCTTTTTTTGTATTACAAGTAAACAAGGATTAGGTGGTGGTGATATAAAGTTAATTGCTGCTTTAGGTGCGTGGTTGCCTTATCAGTTAATACCATTAATGCTAATCATTGCATCGACATTGGCGATCCTCTATTATTCTTTCTCAAAATATCTATTTAACAAAAATTATCAATTAATCGCTTTTGGTCCCTTTTTATTAATCTCAGGGTATTTTATTCTCTATTTTAACTAAGCAATTTTCTTTTATTTTTTAAAAATTTTAGGTTTTTAACTTATTATTTTCTGGTGATTTTGTTGTCAAGAGTTGCTTATAACTAAAAACGATAAGGTTAGTAAAAATCGTTATTTATATTCACTTTCAATAAACGTTATAGTGCAATTATCTCTTTCAGATTTGTAGTTAAGTGATTAATTAAGGAATGATCAATGACGAATATTATTGCCAATAGAATTAACGCATTAAAAGATGAAATGACCGAATGGCGTCATTATATTCATGCTCATCCAGAAACTGCTTTTGAAGAAAAACGAACTACCGAGTTTATTACTGAAAAATTAAAATCGTTTGGTATTACTGAACTATATGCAGATTTTGCACCAACAGGAGTAGTAGGCATTATTCATGGTAAGAATAAAGGTCGAACTCTCGCCTTACGTGCCGATATAGATGCATTAGATATTATTGAAGAAAATGAAATTGATTACTGCTCAACGATTCCAGGCAAAATGCATGCCTGCGGACATGATGGACATACGGCAATTCTATTAGGCGTAGCTAAATACTTAAGCGTCCATCGGGATTTTTCTGGCACAGTTGTGGTTATTTTCCAACCTGCTGAAGAGAACGAAGGTGGTGGCAGAGTCATGGTTGAAAATGGTTTGTTTGATAAATTTCCTATAGAAGCTGTTTATGGCATGCATAATCAACCCAATTTAGCGTTAAACCATTTTCTGATTAATCATGGTGCGGTAATGGCATCTTATGATGTTTTTGAAATCAAAATAACAGGGGTAGGAGCCCATGCGGCAGCACCTCATTTAGGTAAAGAAGCGATTTTAACGGCCACCACAATTGTAAACAGTTTACAGACGGTTGTTAGCCGTAATCTAAATCCGATTGATTCATTGGTTATCAGTGTAACCCAAATTCACAGTGGCGATACTTGGAATGTATTGCCTCAACATGCTGTGATTCGAGGCACGGTTAGAGCATTAAGTGCTGAAGATCAAGATTTAGCTGAAGAGCGAATTAAACATATTTCGACAGGTATTGCTTTAACCTTCAACACTAAAGTTGAAGTCGATTATCAGCGACGTTATCCAGCAACCATTAATCACGTTAAGCAAGCTGATATTGCCATCAAAGCTGCACGAAAAATTGTCGGTGATGATAAGATTATTGTGGATTCACCACCAACGATGGGATCAGAAGATTTTGCTTTTATGTTGCAAAAAAAACCTGGAGCTTATATTAAAATTGGCGCAGGTGAAGGCACAAATGTTCACAATCCTTCATATAATTTTAATGATGAAATTCTGACAACCGGTGCACACTATTTTATCGAAATTGTTCATCAAGAATTAGGACAGTAAATATTAATTAAGCTGGAATAGATTTATTCCAGCTTAATTAATATTATTTGTTCTGAGCCATTTATTAGTTAAATTTAGAAATTTAACAGACTATCTAATTGGCCTTTAACACGGAAATTTGTTTCAATATCAATACCATTAGCTAACACGACTTGTACATAGATCTCATCATCTTGGTCAAGTTTTAATGCTGCTAATACTTGACCTCCTTCACGCCAATTCCCATCAAGTTCATATTCAAGTTTGTCTCCAATTATTGGCAAAGTTTTGCTTTTTCCGACTAATAGATAAAGTCCACGATTATTTGCGCCTCGAAATTGTGCTCTAGCTACCATCTCTTGTCCACAATAGCAGCCTTTATCAAAACTAATGGCATTATAATGTTGTAAATTACACGCTTGTGGTAATAGGCTTTCAATATTTGGCTCATCAATAATGGCGTAACCAGCTTCTAAATCAAGTTTTAACCAATGATCAGAAGATTGTAAATCGGATGGTAATGGTTCATTCGATACTTTTATTACTCGCGTTTCAGGTAATGGAATTTTGATATAAGTTATATCTCCTTTCGTAATACAACTATTATCGCTTAGTTCTGCAATAATCGATTGTTCAATGGCATTATTTTCTAAGCCTATCAAATTAAGATCAACAACTGGTTCAATTGTCACTTTTGAAAAAACGGCAACTTTTTTTAGAGCAGCAATTTGTTTTTCAGAGACAGTTTTTCGCACAATATAGAAAATATCTTCTTCTCGTTGAAATAATATTAAATTACTCCACATTCGACCTTTCGCATCACAATGTGCGGAAAATAATGCTGTATGTTCATTAAGCTGATTAATATCAGCAGTCACCTGTCCTTGTAAAAATGTACGATTGTCAGTACCTGATACTCTGACTAATTGCCAATCAGATAGGCAAGTTGGTTTACAATAAGAATTATTCATTAAAAACACCTTGTTAATATAAAGGACTATAGTACAAAATGACTAGCATAAGTCATGCATGAAAAAAGCAAACAACAAAAAACAAATAATTCTAAATAAATCATAACGATATTATTTATCATTAATTAAAAATTGATATTAATCCAATTAAAATCGATTAATTAAATATTTACAAGTTATTTCTTTCAAAAATGAGGCCTAGTATCCAAAAATAATAAGTATACCTTACATATTATTGACTTTATTGATTTTCTGTATTAGTTCATGCAAAATAAATCAAAAATGACAAATAAGTTATAAATGGAGGCAACAACCATGGCAAAACTGTCAGGCGCAGAAATGGTCATTCAGTCACTGATTGATCAAGGAGTAAAGCAGATATTTGGTTATCCAGGTGGTAGTGTTTTGGATATCTATGATGCAATTCATACCTTAGGTGGTATTGAACATATTTTAGTTCGTCACGAACAAGCTGCAGTACATATGGCTGATGGTTATGCCAGAGCAACTGGTGATGTCGGTGTGGTACTTGTTACTTCAGGTCCAGGTGCAACTAATACTATTACTGGTATCGCAACAGCCTATATGGATTCAGTGCCACTGGTAATTTTATCTGGTCAAGTAGCGAGTAATTTAATTGGTAATGATGCATTCCAAGAGTGTGATATGGTTGGGATTTCACGTCCAATTGTCAAACATAGTTTTTTAATTAAAGATAGTAAAGATATTCCAGAAACGATTAAAAAAGCGTTTTATATTGCCTCTACTGGTCGTCCTGGTCCGGTTGTTATCGATTTACCGAAGGATATTGTGAATCCAGCTAACAAATATAATTATAATTATCCAAAGTCTGTGACGATGCGATCTTATAATCCAACAACTCAAGGACATAAAGGTCAAATTAAAAAAGCATTAACCACCTTATTAGCAGCTAAAAAACCTGTGTTATATATTGGTGGTGGGGTAATTAGTGCTGATGCTAGTAAGGCAGTTAAATCATTAGCTGATAAACTTAATCTGCCAGTGACTTCAACATTAATGGGCATTAGTGCTTTTCCTGGAACTGATAAAAAATACTTAGGCATGATTGGTATGCATGGTATCTATGAAGCCAATATGGCAATGCATAATGCGGATGTTATTTTCGCAATTGGTGTTCGTTTTGATGATAGAACGACCAATAATATTGAAAAATATTGTCCAAAAGCTAAAGTTATTCATATTGATATTGATCCAACATCTATATCGAAAACCATATCGGCAACTATTCCTGTGGTTGGTGATGCAAAACAAGTTGTTGAAACTATGTTAACACAACTTGAAGATCTTAATGTTAAACGTGATCTAGATGCCTTGGTAGATTGGTGGAAGCAAATTGACCATTGGCGGGCTCGTAAATGTCTTGCTTATAGCCATGAAGGTGAAAGTATCAAGCCACAAGAAGCCATTGAGGTTTTACATAAGTTAACTAAAGGTGATGCTTATATTGCAACTGATGTAGGGCAACATCAAATGTTTACTGCACTTTATTATCCATTTGATAAACCTCGTCATTTTATTACCTCTGGTGGTCTCGGCACCATGGGCTTTGGTTTGCCTGCTGCATTAGGAGTTAAACTGGCATTTCCTAAAAAGCATGTAGTTTGTGTAACTGGTGATGGTAGTATTCAGATGAACATTCAAGAACTTTCAACTGCTTTACAATATGGTTTACCTATAATCGTTTTAAATCTTAATAACCGTTTTTTAGGCATGGTTAAGCAGTGGCAAGATATGATTTATGCTGGTCGTCATTCGTCATCTTATATGGAATCATTGCCTGACTTTGCCAAAATTGCCGAAGCTTATGGTCATGTTGGTATGGTGATTAATAAACGAGAAGATCTAGAACCTAAACTGAAAAAAGCGCTTGCGATAAAAGATCGTTTAGTTTTTATTGATGTCATGACTGATGCTACAGAACATGTTTATCCAATGCAAATTCGCGGTGGGGCAATGAATGAAATGTGGCTTAGTAAAACGGAGAGAACCTAATGCGTTATATATTATCAATTTTAACTGAAAACGAACCAGGTGCATTGTCACGAATTATTGGTTTATTTTCACAGCGTGGGTTTAATATTGAATCCATTACTACAGCACAAACTGAAGATCCAACAATGAGTCGAATGACGATTCAAACATCTGGTGATGAACATGTTCTTGAACAGATCCAAAAACAATTACACAAATTGGTTAATGTTTATCGTGTTAATGATCTCACTGAAGGTCCACACGTTGAACGAGAAATCATGCTAGTTAAAGTTGTAGCTAAAAGTTCTGATGCACGTGATGAAGTTAAACGTTGTGCTGATATCTTTAGAGGTTCTATTGTTGATGTAACGGCAACTCACTATATTGTTCAATTGTCAGGTACCAGTGAAAAATTGGAATCATTTTTAGCCTCTATTCGTGAGACTTGCAATATAGTGGAAATTGTTCGTTCTGGTATTATTGGATTATCACGTAGTGAGAAAACAATTAAATAAGCTATATTGGAAAATAAAATTAAAGACGCATTAAGCGTCTTTTTTATGAAATTATAGATGAAAAATCGATAAATAAAATATTCACGAGCTTTTAGTTGTCTACAGATTAATAATAAATAGGATAAGGAAATAAAAAGTTATGACAGCAATATATTTGATTTTGGAGATAGGGGTTTTACTCTTAATTATATGTATTTCCATTTCTTATCGACATGAGCGTAATGAAAATAAGCAAAAATTAAAAAAATTTATAGAAAATCGTGAGTCATCAAGGGATCTAACTAATGAAGAATTAAAACTATTAGAACCATTCATGACCAATAAAAAAACTGTCCATCCTTATAAACTCCACCCATTAATTGATCATAAAGTATCTGTAGTACAAGGTCCATGTATCCGTCATAGCTTATTAACCAAAGGAAGAGACACTGATTATTACTATGAAATCGGCAATATTGAGCTTTTCTTTCCATATAATTTGGATCTGTATCTTTCAGAATATAATATTGTTGAAGTTGTTTTTACAAATCAATATGCTTATGTATTGAGTGTCAACAATTGCAGTATTCAGTTTGCTTTCGAGAATTATGATCCTGATAGAACAAAACCAATTGAGATTCCAGAATCGTATATGTATCTTAATGAAGATACTGATAAATACGGTATTACTTCAGAAAATAGCAATCTTAATAGTAGTGATATCAATGATAACGACAATAAGAACGATAAACTTAATAAAGTTGATGTACAAGTTGACTATGAGCCTTTGTATGAACGAGAAGAAACGCCATTGGAAATAAAAACTCGTAATCGGGGTAACTATGGCATACTAACTTCGCTTTGTTTGACATTGGCAACTATTTTCTTCATGCGTGAATGGTCTGCTGGGAGTGATCAAATATTAGCTACTTTGGTTATTGATATAGCCTGTTTTGGCGTAGCTGTATTCTTTATTTGGCATAAACCGAAGCGTAATTCTCGGCCACAACAAGTGGAAACAATTAAAGTTAATACTTTCAATAAAGATCCATCGTCAGATAAATTAATTGTCGGTCAAAAAACTAATGTAAGTTATCCAAAGTACTGGTCGCAGTTCCTACCAGAAGTATCAAAAAAAACAACTGAAATGGACATCTACGGTTATTTTAAAATATTACTACGTTGCGGTAATACGTTATCAATTAATCGAGAAGTAGAACAATTTGGAGCACCTAAAATGGTTGTTCGCAATAAGGTTTTATTTTTCGTTGGGTCAATATTAGCTATTGTAATTTATTTTTTTTCTGATCCGATAAACAATAGTTTTTCTGCTTATAGATATTACAGTAATCAATTACAGACTTGGCAAGTTAACGATTTAACAACCTTGAATAATAGTAATATTAAACAGGGTGATCTTATTGCTATTACTATCAATGGCGCATCATGTGATGTTAAGGATGAAGATAAAAATAATGGCAATAAATGCCATCGCTTAGCCATCAAAGATAAACCATTGGAAAATGAAAGTAATCAACTTATGCTTTCGTTCGACACTATAAACAAAATATTTGATGATAATTTCGTTGAATCAATAGAAGATAATGAATTGCTTTTATTTAGAATGTATCAACAAGAGATGGTTAAAGAGTATAACATGAAAAATACAGGCTCATACAATTCATCTTTTTATAGAGCTAAACCTATTTTAAAATTGAAAAATTTGGGGCAGATGGTTATAGATATAAATAAAGTTTGTAATATATTTGAACTTGAATGTCAAAATGTTAAATTTAGATTAACTCAATTATATTATAAAGAAGGATTCCATGATCAAGCAAATTGGGATGAGTTAGTCACTAGAGCTGAAAAGTTTCCTACTTTTAATAAAATAGTTGAGAAGTCAATAGTTGATAAATTTATCTTTGATCTTAAAAAGATGAAAAAAGAAATCTTATCAAAATTAACAAATACTGTTTCTGATTATCAATTTAACGGCTCTGGGGTTGATGTTACATTAATAGGTAATAGTTATATTGAATTACCCCAGTTATATAATATTAATAACCCAATTTCAGATGATGATTTGAAATTATCTTTAGATCATTACTATAAAATTTTAACGAATGAAAGTGAAACAATTAATTTAGTTGGATTAGTAGGGGGTGTTAGTCATCGAGAAGATAGTAGCATTTCACAACTTAAGCTTAATGTTAAAAATTATTATAAAGTAGATTTAGAAAAACTATTTTCATTAGCCTCGCCTGTTATTATTGATATTATCATGTTTGTTATTATGGTATTAGTAGCTTTGATTAATGGAGGCCTAGTTCTTTATAAAACCATATTTAATCGACGCCGTTTAAAACAAATTATCAAATATTATTCAGATAGAGTGGTACATTACTATGGCTAGACATTAATAATGACAGGATTAAATTGTCATTTTTATTATAAAAATAATAAATAGTTCAAGATTAGGGAATTACAATGAATTGGTATCTGGTTTTAAAAATAGGGATTTTAATTTTTGGATTAATCAGTTGGCTCCATTATAGAAGTGATCGTCGTATCAATAAGGATATTTTAAACGAACACTTAAATCAACGTGAAGTAATAAGAGATTTAACGGATGAAGAATTAGACCTACTACAACCTTTCCTAACTAGTAAGTTAGCGGTTTATCCTTATAAATTTCAATCATCTTTAATTGATGACAAAGTATCGTATCTAGAGGGAGCTTGTACTCGAAAAAGCCTCTACAGCAATACGCAAGAAATTGCATATTATTATGACGTTAGAAACATTGAATTGTTTTTTCCATATAATATGGATAAGTATATTGATGAATTCAATGTATTTGAAGTTGTATTTACCATGCGATATGGCATTGTTATTAAAGTCAATGGTCATGATATCAAAAATGCACTAGAAACTTATGATCCGTATGAAGAATATGAATTTAGAGGCTTAAAGCAAAGTAAATTTAAAGACCAGAATTTTGACGATGAGGTATTAGAACAATATAGTGTTGATGATGATCAAGTTTATTCAAATACGTCAATCAATGATTGTAACTCGCGTTACCAACGTGAAGAAACACATTTTGAGGCAGCAACGCATAATAATGGTAGCCTAGGTTTTTTAACCTCGCTCTGTTTGATATTAGCAACGATTTTCTTGATACGTTCATGGTTCGGTGAAAATGAGCAAATATCTATTTTAGTATTAGTCTGTCTTAGCGCTGCTGCTTTTTTTGTTTGGTATAAACCCAAGCACCATTCGAATCCACTGCAAGTCGATGTCATTAAAGATTTTATTTATGATAAAGATGTTAGAACTAATACAGTGAAAGTAGGAAGTAAACTCATGGTCTTAGAATATCCTAAGCATTGGTTAACTTTTATCCCTGATATTTCAGATTCGTCAACTGAGATGGTTATCAGTAATAATGGTAAAAAATTACTCCGTTATGGTCATACTTTATCTATAAATCGTGAAGTAGAGCAATTTGGACCACCTAAATTCCTTCAACGAAATAAAATTTTATTTGCTATTGGAGTAATTTTATCTGCTGTTCTCTATTATTTTACTGATCCAATTAATAATGGTTATTTTGCGTATCAATATTACACCCAGCAATCTAATTATCTAGATATTAACGATCTTACCTCATTAAAAAATAGTGATATCAAACAAGGTGATATTGTAAATATTAATATCAAGAATACATCGTGTGATATCAATGATTTTAAAGAAGATTATCAATGCCACAACTTCTTTATCAATAGTCAGCTGATGGCAATGACTGAAAATAATGTTATGTCTATTGAAAGCTCATTAAAACATATATTTGATCCCAAATTTGTTAATAATGTGATCGATTCCGAATTGAGACATTTTGAAAATGCACAAAGTATATATGTTGATATACTTAACCAAAATTCAAATGATGGGCGTTATGTTAAAAATCCATTTTCTAAAATAGAAGATATTGGTCAAATGGTAATTGATATTGACAAGGTTTGTAATATTTTACCGATTGAAGAATGTGACAATGTCAAATATAATCTGACTCATTTATTTGATACCATTGGGAGCAAGGCATATATTACTTGGGATTATTTATTAACTGAATCTACAAAAAATCCTCATATTAGTGAAATAGTCGAAACTCGCAGAATGCGTAGCCTCAAACAGTCCGTGGAAACATTTAAATCAGAACTTCAAAGTGAATTGGTGAATGTCATTTCTAAATATCAATCTGACAACAGTGTAAAAATTACATTAACCAATCAAAGCTATGTTGACATGGCTCCATTGGTTATGAGTAATTCGATGAGATTCGATGAAAATGGTTATATTAATTATTATTTTGCTATTTTAAACAATAATATCCCTGCAAATATTAATATTGTTGGTTTGGTGAATGAAGTTCACTATCTAAATAATAGCAATTCTGATAGTTCAGATCTTAATAACCCTAGTTCTGATAGACAAAGTATTTCTGGACTAAAAGTTAATGTAAATCATCATTATCGTTTGGATGTAAATCAACAATTACCAAATTTGTTGATTATTAATTTGATTATGTTTGTTGTGATGATATTAACTGCTACGATTAATGGTATAAAACTATTTCAGAAAACGAAAGACAACCAACGTCGTACTGAAAAAATTATTAAATATTATGAGGATATGTTGATTTAGGCATTATCGTTAATCTTTAATAATAAATTGAAATAAAAAGATATCAAAAGTATGTTAACTATTTTAACGATTATTGTTTTTATTATGGTTGTGATCGTGCAAGGAATTATCTTGGTGCGAAAAATAAAGAATGATCTGTGTAAAAAAAAGTCCAACTGAAATTGAGCCTTTTATTCGTGAGAATACAATCCGACAGTTAACTGAAGAAGAGATTTTTCTTCTTCAGCCTTATCTTGATAATAAAGACCATATTACCGATCCTTATCAATGGGAAAGTTCATTAATTAGTTCCAATGTCATAAGAATAAACGCCTATGTTGAAAAAGATTATCTGAATGAAAATAGTTATGATTACTTTTACAAAATGGGGAATATGCGATTATTCTTTTCCTTATGATATGACGGACAATATTCTAGGATTCCATGGCTTTTTTAGAGAATATTCTAATTTATTGGGTAATAATGCTAACTTAAAAATTACCGGTATAGTCACCAATGTGAGTTATCATAATGGAGCAGTTTTAAAACTAATGGTTTCAACAGATCCTATCTATAATTTTGATAAAAATCAGTTATTCTCATTTTCATCCCCCATTTTGATCAACAATTTTGTGTTTCTATTTGTTATCTTAATCACCTTAATTAATTGTTCTTTGTTTATTTGGAAAAAAGCTGCCAATCAATTACGACTTGAAAAAATTATTTCTAATTATAGTGATAAAATTTTTAAGACACCAGTCAACGGTTGGGGATGAATATTAGATAGGTTACTGAAATAATAGATACCAAATTAGTAGGCGAAGAGAGTAACTTATCGATTAAACATAATTATTCAATTGTGAGCTAAACCATATTCTGTTATACTATTTTCCCGTCTGATTCATCATATATTGCATTAGTTTTTATGGTTTAAACTTATGTTATATTGTTCAACTAAATTAATAATGGTCTGGTATTAATGGTCACGAATTATATTTTTGTAACAGGCGGTGTCGTTTCTTCTTTAGGTAAAGGCATTGCCGCAGCATCTTTAGCTGCAATTTTAGAAGCCCGCAATTTAAAAGTCACCATGCTAAAACTTGATCCCTACATCAACGTCGATCCGGGAACAATGAGTCCAATTCAACATGGTGAAGTTTTTGTGACTGAAGACGGTGCCGAAACCGATCTTGATTTGGGGCATTATGAGCGTTTTATTCGCACCAAAATGAGCCGAAAAAACAATTTTACCACTGGACGTATTTATTCTGATGTTTTGCGAAAAGAACGTCGTGGTGATTATTTAGGCGCAACAGTTCAAGTTATCCCTCATATTACTAATGCGATTAAAGATCGTGTTATTGATGGTGCAAAAGGTTACGATGTCGCTATCGTTGAAGTTGGTGGTACTGTTGGTGATATTGAATCATTACCATTTTTGGAAGCTATTCGCCAATTAGCGGTAGATGTTGGTCGTGAACATACTTTGTTTATGCATTTAACTCTAGTTCCTTACCTTGCATCATCTGGTGAAGTTAAAACTAAACCAACTCAACACTCAGTGAAAGAGTTATTATCAATTGGTATTCAACCGGATGTCTTAATTTGTCGTTCAGATCGCATTATTCCAGCCAATGAAAGAGCTAAAATTGCGCTATTTTGTAATGTGCCTGAGCGTGCGGTGATTTCACTTAAAGATGTTGATTCTATTTATAAGATCCCTGCATTATTAAAATCACAAAATTTAGATACTTTTGTTTGCAATCGCTTCCATCTTGAATGTAAAGAAGCGGATCTATCTGAATGGGAACAAGTGATTTATGAAGAAGCCAACCCAGTTGGTGAAGTAACCATTGGTATGGTTGGTAAATATATTGCGTTACCTGATGCTTATAAATCAGTTAATGAAGCATTAAAACATGGTGGTTTAAAGAATCGTTTAACTGTACATATTCGTTATATTGATTCAGAAGATCTTGAATCACGAGGCACTGAATTATTACAAGATTTAGATGCAATATTAATTCCTGGTGGCTTTGGCTATCGTGGAGTTGAAGGTAAAATTATGGCTGCACGTTATGCGCGTGAAAACAAGATCCCTTACTTAGGTATTTGTCTTGGTTTACAAGTAGCATTAATTGAATATGCTCGTAATGTTGCCGGCATCAAAGATGCTAATTCAACAGAGTTTGTTAAAGATTGCGCAAATCCAGTAATCGCATTAATTACTGAATGGAGTGATGAATCAGGAAAAGTGGTTCAACGTAGTGAAGATAGTGATCTCGGTGGTACTATGCGTTTAGGTTCACAAATTTGTCATTTAGAGCCTAATTCATTAGTTGCAGGTATGTACAAAAAAGAATCGATTACCGAACGTCATCGCCATCGTTATGAAGTCAACAATAATTTATTACCAGAAGTGGTTAAAGCTGGATTAAAAGTAACAGGATTATCAACTGATAAAAAATTAGTAGAAATCATTGAAATTCCTGATCATCCTTGGTTTGTTGCATGTCAATTCCATCCGGAATTCACTTCAACCCCACGTGATGGACATCCATTATTTAGTAGTTTTATTAAAGCTGCCAAAGATCATCAAGATCAGCAGCAAAAATAGTTTATATTTACATTATAGTTACATATCTGTCATATAGAGGAAAATAACATGGCAAAAATCGTTAAAGTACATGGTCGTGAAGTCATCGACTCTCGTGGTAACCCAACTGTTGAAGCTGAAGTTCATTTAGAAGGTGGTTTCGTTGGTCTTGCAATCGTTCCATCAGGAGCATCAACAGGTTCACGTGAAGCATTAGAACTTCGTGATGGTGACAAATCTCGCTTTTTAGGTAAAGGCGTACTTAAAGCTGTTGAAAACGTAAATGGCCCAATTGCTAAAGCAGTTGTTGGTAAAGATGCGTTAGATCAAGCAGCTATCGACCAAATCATGCTTGACTTAGACGGTACTGATTTCAAATCAAACTTAGGTGCTAACTCAATTCTAGCTGTATCTTTAGCTACAGCTAAAGCTGCAGCTGCAGCAAAAGGTGTGCCACTTTATCAACATATCGCTGATCTTAATGGTACTCCAGGTCAATACTCTATGCCATTACCAATGATGAACATCATCAATGGTGGTGAACACGCTGATAATAACATCGACTTACAAGAATTTATGATTCAACCAGTTGGTGCTAAAACTGTTCGTGAAGCAATCCGTATGGGTTCTGAAGTATTCCACAACTTAGCAAAAGTTCTTCATGATAAAGGTATGAACACTGCTGTCGGTGATGAAGGTGGTTTTGCTCCTAACTTAGGTTCAAATGCTGAAGCATTAGCTTGCATCAAAGAAGCAGTTGAAAAAGCTGGTTATGTATTAGGTAAAGACATTACTTTAGCGATGGACTGTGCAGCTTCTGAATTCTATAACAAAGAAACTGGTAAATACGTATTAAAAGGTGAAGGTAATAAAGAGTTCACTGCTCAAGAATTTACTCACTACTTAGAAGGCTTAACTGAACAATATCCAATCGTATCTATCGAAGACGGTTTAGACGAAAGTGATTGGGAAGGTTGGGCATACCAAACTAAAGCATTAGGTGACAAAATCCAATTGGTTGGTGACGATCTATTTGTAACTAACACTAAAATCTTCAAACAAGGTATTGAGAAAGGTATCGCTAATTCAATCCTAGTTAAAGTTAACCAAATCGGTACGTTAACTGAATCTATCGCAGCTGTTAAAATGGCGAAAGAAGCGGGTTATACTGCGGTTATCTCTCACCGTTCTGGTGAAACTGAAGATTCAACTATCGCTGATTTAGCTGTTGGTTTAGCTGCTGGTCAAATCAAAACAGGTTCTATGAGCCGTTCTGACCGTGTTGCTAAATACAACCAATTAATCCGTATTGAAGAAGCTTTAGGTTCAAAAGCACCATTTAACGGTTTAAAAGAAGTTAAAGGTCAATAATTCGTTTTTATAAACGATACCTTTTAATAAAACGGTGACTTAGTTCACCGTTTTTTTATTGCTTTAGCGATGACATAACACCATAAGGGTTGCGTTGCTTTGGGTTGTGTTGTACTCTTAGGCACTTATGTTGCAATGGTGCCTTAAATTTGAAAATAATCATAAATATCTAATTGATAATTTATAATTTAACCACATATTACACTTTTATATATTAACTAATACGAATACTTTTTTCTGCTTATGAATAATATTACGAATATGTCCCAGCCTAAAAGTAAATGGCAACTTTTTAACTGGCTTTGTTCAGGTAAATTACCACTTAACGCATTATGGCTTAAACCGACTTATCGTTATAAATTTTTTTTTCGAACTCTATTTTTAAGTCCTATTACGCTTAAATTATTAGACAAATTAAGACAATACAAGTTACTTGGTTACTATTTATCATGCCAAACTAATTTACCTTGTAAACTACAACGACCTTATTTAGCTTCTTGTTTGAGCCAACAAGAACGGTACGAGACATTAGCTTATCATTATGATTTTTTAGCTAATCGTCCTGATAGCATGACAAAAGCCTTCTATAACTTAGATATCCCCTTTGAATTAGCCAGTATTACGGCAAAAAATGACGCCAATATAAAAATTGCGATTCAAGCACGTAATAAATATGCTCGGGAAGGGGAACTCAGCCTCTATTTTTATGATAATGATGGTATTGATTTAGCCACGTTAACTTTTACTATCGCTCAATATCAACAAAAGTCGACACTTTTTATTTCCGGCTTACAAGGAACAGGCCATCATGAAGCTCGATCCCGAGTACAACAGGCAACAAAACAATGTTATGGGCTTTTTCCTAAACGAGTGGCTGTTGAGGCAGCGCTAATTATTGCTGGTTATTTTCAACTTGAACAGATTATCGCGGTAGGTAATAAAACACATGTCTACAACAACTGGCGTTATAATAGCCGACAAGAAAGAATCTTATCGGATTACGATGATTTTTGGTTAACTATTGATGGTAAGCAAGATACAAGATCGTTATTTATATTACCAATGCAAATTAATCGCAAATCAATCGAAGAAGTTGCCAGTAAAAAGCGTTCTGAATATCGAAATCGTTATGCGTTATTAGATGAGCTGAAAAACAATATTGAAACACAATTAGCATCATTGAAGTAATTGTTTAATCTATGCTTAAAAATAGATAAACTTATGCGATTATTAATCTATCGCTTACATTATATTGCAAGCGATATTTAACAAAATCCAAATCTATCTAATACTTTTTTAATATAAAAATGATAATTAAGGAATGAAATATGTATTTTGGTATTCTTATTGCTTTAGTACCGTTATGTTTAGGTTATTTGATTAAGTTCAAAGAGCAAAAGTGGATAACCAAGATTAATCAGATCTTAAGTTGGATGGTCTATTTTATATTATTTATAATGGGAACCGAACTAGCTCATTTAGATAATCTCGCTGCTAATTTAAAAATTATCTTATTTTATACTGGTATTATTTTTATCTGTACTTTTGGCGGTAATTTTATTTTTTTAGCTATTGTTGATCTTTTTTTGCCATGGCGTACTTCACATAGTAATGCAACTTATCAATCACGATTTAAAATGATCTTGGAATCTTTGCGGGTCTGTATTGCACTGATAGCTGGATTTGTTGCAGGGCTTTTTCCACTGTTTATTTGGCAATATAGTGAAGATATTACCAAAGTGGTTTTAGTATTTTTGTTGTTACTTATTGGTATTCAGTTGCGTAGTAATAATATTTCGTTAAAACAGATTTTATTGAATAAAGTGGGTATTGCTACTACCATTATTGTCATTCTAAGTACCTTTTTAGGTGGTATTATTGCCGCCTTGATATTGGCACAACCAGTGCGAGTAGGGTTGGCAATGTCATCAGGATTTGGTTGGTATTCGTTATCGGGAATATTAATGACCGAAGCTCATGGTCCAATCATTGGTAGTGCTACTTTCTTAAATGACATTCTACGAGAATTATGTGCTATTATCTTAATTCCTAACTTAATCAAACGATATAAACTTACAGCACTAGGTTTATGTGGTGCAACCTCAATGGATTTTACCTTACCTATGCTACAAAAAGGAGCTGGGGTTAGTATTGTACCACCAGCCATTGTTCAAGGTTTTTTATTAACGTTAATAATGCCAATATTTATGACTCTGTTTAATTCTGGATTATTTTAAATAGTCAATTTAAATTAACTGATGTTTATGAATTGGGAATTAATCTTATTGTTAATAGAAAATTACCTATAATTAGTCAACCCTAAATTGTGATTTCAATAGTTTGTAAATGAATTATTGTTGAAAATATTAGCTTAATTACAAAAAATTTTTGATGTGCTAACTATTTACTGAACGCTTTTGTTTTGATTAATTTTTATCAAATTTTTTATACTTGATTTGTATCATCATTAAATAATGAGATCTTATTAATACAAAAAAATCTCTTCTATAATTTGTAAAATTAATAGTTTTATTTATTTAACATGGCAACTAATATGCAAACAGAATTTGCCAAAATCAATCATTTTAATTATACTTTTAATGCTTTAAAAAGGTTTTATTTAGATAAAACAAATGGATGCAGTGACAAAGGATTGAAAATATGTTAAAATACAGTTGTTTAGAGGCCAGCCAGCCAGCCAGCCAGCCAGCCAGCCAGCCAGCCAGCCAGCCAGCCAGCCAGCCAGCCAGCCAGCCAGCCATAACTTAGGATTATTTAAGGAATTTTTTAACCACTCAAGGTTAGGTTCTTTAGTTCCACATCAACAGTTATTTTTTTCATTTAAAGATTTAATGATAGTTAAATCTTATCTAATTAATTTAAATTTAGGCCAAAGATTTTCTTTTTTAAGAACAGTATTGTTGTTTATATTAGCCATAAGCAGTTTATTGACTATCTCAGTTAATTCAGCACACGCCTTGAATGCAAGTACAGCAAATGTGATTCATGGTAGTGCACCTTATTTAAGTTTTGATAACTGGAACCGTGCCTATACAACAGAACCATTACTTTGGATGAGATTTTCAAATGGCGCAGTATATCAACCATACAATGACTATTCAAATATGGCGAATCCAATCGTATTGCCTGATTCGATATTGAAAGTTGGTGATGTACAAACAATAATACCTGCTTATAATTATCCGAGTATCAGTCTAAGTAATATAATTGCCTCAAATAATTATTTTAATGATTTTGATGGTGATGGAGAAGTTAATTCAACAGGTAGTTTAACAGTTACTTGGCGAGATGTTTATAACAACGATATAACTGATTGGGTAAAACATAATCAAGATGCCTATTTTTCGAGTGTTAATGGGCCATATCAAATCACGATATCATCAACCAATGGGTATTTGTGGACTCGCTATGGTCTTCCTCAAGCAGGTGAAGTCAGCAATTTTCAAGGTGCAAGTCATACCTATTATATATTACCAGTGAGTAGAGCTAGAGCGTTAAGGGCTCAAGGGTTAAATATGGGGATGCCATATGATGTATCGCCGGATACAACAGAAAATTTTCCTACAACAGGTGGTGATGGACTTGCTTATCATTTATATTTACGAGATATTAGTCCAGAAGAAGTGATTGCAATTAATGGCGCAACTGTTCATGCTGTAGAAGGTGAGGGAGTATACCTAACTTTGTCAGCAGATAGAAACAAACTAGAAATAACATTACATGGCCCGATAATAGTAAAGAGCAAAAAACATAAGGTTAAACCACGTTTAGAAGGCGGAAATTTTTCACCATCAAGATTTGTCCTTTATGCCGATAGAAGTCATAGTAAAGTACTGTATCAGTTTGAATTAAAGGATTGGTTTCTTAATTATGGCCCCGTTTTGAGTACTGGACCAGGTACATATACATCTAAGTGTTATTATTTTGAGGGGTATTGGCTTGCTCAAGAGAACAATTTATCTACTTTTTATCAAGATGGAGGATGGGGTCAAACAACAGTGGGGTTAGGTTATTTTTTTAATGAATGGGGTTCACGTGGGGGCACATGGAATTTGGAACAACCGACAGTAACAGCTTCTGGGAGTGTGGTTGTAGGCGGAATGATCCGGCCTTTAACAGATGATAATCCAAATGTACTTTGTGTGAAAAAGCGTAGGATGATACATAGGCCATAAAGATTGTTATATTTTAGTTAAGTTAGGAGAATTCCTATCAAGGTAACAATGTTATGGTGAAAATGTCATCACGATTGAAAAGTGATGTATGATTTTTATCAGATAAATTATACAAATAACTACCAAATACGGAGTTAATCGCATTTGGTGGATTGTTAACTTATAATTGTTATCACTAAAATATATCGAGAATAGTTTCAGCGACGTTGCCGTGAAGAGAGCGAAGCGAAAGTAACGGCAAAAGCCCGCCGAGAGCGGTTGAAAACAAGCGAACGGCGGGCGTCGGAGCTTTTGCTTAAAAAACACACAACACTAGTTCAAAATTTGCAGTGTTTTCATTTTAGTTTAGCTCGTCAACGAATTAATTGTTTAAGCAGTTGACAATCAGTTAACTATCCTATTGAAGTTGATTTAGCCTTTATTAAAAGTCTAAAAAAGCATTATTTGTAATT
>NZ_NASN01000034.1:0-25694 GCF_002142015.1 Gilliamella sp. A7 | reverse complement strand
AATTTAATATGATGAATCTAGAACATCGTAAAAAAATTGAAACTGAAATGGTTAAGTTTTTATTTGAAGGTGAAGACGTGGTTGTTGATGGGTATAAACCTGAAAATTGAGAGCTAAAATGAAAAATAACTATAAAATTATTACTTTACTCATTTCCGTAACTTTATTAACAGCTTGTCCTGGTTCAAAAAACAAAAGTACCGATGAAGATTATTATATAAAAGATACCAATGCATTTAATATTTTAATCAGTCAGTATGCGAATAATATAGAACAAATTTGGGGGCCTAAAGAAATTCTTATTGCTGGGCCAAAAGATTATGTTCAGTATCAAGATAATTTGCAAACACGAGTCCACATCAATTTTGTTTCAGGTGTGATCACAATCGAGACTTTATCTGATACTCCTCTAGCTCATTTAAAAGATGCGATTGTTTCGACACTACTTATGTCTGAGCCAGTTGATATCATTCGCCATGATAAAATAAGTCAGAACTTATCAGAAGAACCATTTTTATATAACCAAGTTCTCGACCAAGAAAGGCAGCCAATTCGTTGGAGTGGCAGGGCGAATAGTTTCGCTGATTATTTCCTTGCTAATAATCTAAAAGTCCGCTCATCTGGTTCTCATAAAATTACCTATGTTGAAATCAAGCTGGTTCCAAATCATATTAATGAACGAGCAAGAAAATTTTTACCACTCGTTACTGAAGCATCAAATCGTTATTTTATTGACGAACGATTAATTTTAGCCATTATGGAAGTAGAATCTGCATTTAACCCTTATGCAGTCAGTCGTACCGATGCGTTAGGATTAATGCAAGTACAACAACATACTGCTGGCCGAGATATCTTTAATTCACGGGGAAAATCAGGCGAACCTAGCCGTCAGTTTTTATTGGATCCACGTAATAATGTTGATATGGGAACCGCTTATTTATCACTGTTAAAAACGAAGTATCTGGCCGGTATAAATAACCCAATTTCATTAAGATATGCGATGATCACCTCCTATAATGGTGGTGCTGGTAGTGTATTGCGCACATTTTCTAGTGATAGAAATGAAGCCATTAATATTATTAACTCAATGACACCGCAACAAGTTTATCGAAAATTAGTAACATCACATGTTTCCCAAGAGTCACGTAATTATCTAGTGAAGGTAAGTAGAATTTTAGATAATAAGTAATCAATTACTAAGTGAGTTTGAGCTACTTTTTTAATCTAAATAATATATGGAAAGAGAGCCTATCTTATATACAATTTAAACTGTTAATAACTAGTGATTTTTAAGTTTTAAAGATTTTTAATAAAAAAAAACGTGATCTACTTCAATTTTTGAGTATACTATGCGTCTCATAAAACCCTAGTTTTTTTGAGGATGTCAACTTGAGTAATGATAAGCTTGTGGACTCATTTTCTCCTGCACAAATGACCCAAATTGCCGAAGAAATAGGCAATTACAAAGTAAATAAACACCCTAGTAGCACTATCTTATCTGCCATCATTGCTGGTGTATTCATATCAATAGCTTTTGTTTTTTATATCACAGTTACGACTGGAACAGCTACAGTAGCTTTTGGTTTGGCTAAGTTAGTTGGTGGTATCTGTTTCTCTTTAGGATTGATGTTAGTGGTATGCTGCGGTTCTGATCTTTTTACTTCAACAGTACTAACGATATTACCTAGAATGACCCATAAAATTAGTTGGACAAAAATGATTCGTAATTGGATTTTTGTCTATATTGGTAACTTTATTGGTGCTATACTGTTTGTAACAGTTATTTGGTTTTCTGGACAATATATGGTAGCCAATGGTTTGTGGGGATTGAATGTATTACAAACTGCAGATCATAAATTACACCATACCTTTATTGAAGCCGTATGCTTAGGTTTACTCGCTAATTTAATGGTTTGTTTAGCGGCTTGGATGAGTTATGCGGGTCGTAGTTTACTTGATAAAATGTTAATTATGGTATTACCTGTAGCTATGTTTGTCGCCAGTGGTTTTGAGCATAGTATCGCAAACATGTTTATGATTCCGATGGGCATTGTCATTAAAAACTTTGCATCGCCTGAATTTTGGACGGCGGTAGGCGTATCTGCTGATACGTTTAGTTCATTAACAGTTGAGCATTTTGTCTTAAATAATTTAATCCCAGTAACAATTGGGAATATATTGGGTGGTTTAGCTGTAGCGCTACCTTATTGGGCTTTATATCTTCGTAAGCCACATTGATTTTATAATATTTACCCTTATATAAGAGTAGATAGGTATTTATGTAAACCTGAGGTTAATAATTATGAGTAATTTAAACGAAGTACAAGCAAAAGCTTGGAAAGGATTTAAAGAAGGTGATTGGCAAAATAATGTCAATGTTCGTGATTTCATTCAAACAAATTACACACCTTATGAGGGTGATGAATCTTTCTTAGCTGGCGCTACCGATGCTACCACTAAATTGTGGGATAAAGTTATGGAAGGCATCAAATTTGAAAACTCCACTCATACACCAGTTGATTTTGATACCAGTGTAATTTCAACTATTACTGCTCATGATGCAGGTTATATTGAAAAAGATTTAGAGAAAATTGTTGGTTTACAAACTGAAAAACCACTAAAACGTGCGATTATCCCGTTTGGTGGTATCAAAATGATCGAAAACTCTTGTAAAGCTTACGACAGAACTTTAGATCCATTAGTCAAAAAAATCTTCACTGAATATCGTAAAACTCACAACCAAGGTGTGTTTGATATTTATACTCCAGATATTCTTCGTTGTCGTAAATCAGGCGTTATTACTGGTCTTCCAGATGCTTATGGTCGTGGTCGTATCATTGGTGACTATCGTCGTGTAGCTCTTTACGGTATCGATTATTTAATGCAAGATAAATTTGCGCAATTCACTTCATTACAAGCTGACTTTGAAAATGGCGTTGATTTACCAATGACTATGCAACGTCGTGAAGAAATTGCTGAACAACATCGCGCACTAGGTCAAATTAAAGAAATGGCTGCGAAATACGGTTTTGATATTTCAGCACCAGCAACTACAGCACAAGAAGCTGTTCAATGGACTTATTTTGGTTATTTAGCTGCGGTTAAATCTCAAAATGGTGCGGCTATGTCTCTTGGTCGTACTTCAACATTCTTTGATATTTACTTCCAACGTGATCTTGCAGCTGGCTTAATTACTGAAGAAGAAGCACAAGAAATTGTCGACCATTTCGTTATGAAATTACGTATGGTTCGTTTCTTACGTACTCCTGAATATGATGAATTATTCTCTGGTGACCCAATCTGGGCAACTGAATCTATCGCAGGTATGGGTGTTGATGGTCGTACATTAGTGACTAAAACATCATTCCGTTTCTTAAACACTTTATATACCATGGGACCTTCTCCAGAGCCAAATATGACAATTCTTTGGTCTGAACAGTTACCTTCTGGATTTAAAGAATTTGCTTCAAAAGTATCTATCGATACATCTTCATTACAATATGAAAATGATGATTTGATGCGCCCTGATTTTAACAACGATGACTATGCTATCGCATGTTGTGTAAGCCCAATGATTGTTGGTAAACAAATGCAATTCTTTGGTGCTCGTGCTAACCTTGCAAAAACTCTTCTTTATGCAATCAATGGTGGTGTGGACGAGAAATTAAAAATGCAAGTTGGGCCTAAAGAAGATCCAATTACAGACGAATATTTAGATTTTGATAAAGTATTCGCTCGTTTAGATCATTTTATGAATTGGTTAGCTAAACAATATGTAACTGCGCTAAATGCTATTCACTATATGCATGATAAATATAGTTATGAAGCTTCATTAATGGCGTTACATGACCGTGATATTATTCGTACTATGGCATGTGGTATTGCAGGCCTTTCTGTTGCAGCTGACTCTTTATCTGCAATTAAATATGCGAAAGTAAAAACTATTCGTGATGAAGATGGTCTTGCAGTTGACTTTGAAATTGAAGGTGAATATCCACAATTCGGTAACAATGATCCACGTGTTGATGACATTGCTGTTGATTTAGTTGAACGTTTCATGAAGAAAATTCAAAAACTTAAAACTTATCGTAATGCAATTCCTACACAGTCTGTATTAACTATTACTTCAAACGTCGTGTACGGTAAGAAAACTGGTAACACTCCAGACGGACGTCGTGCTGGTGCACCATTTGGACCAGGTGCTAACCCAATGCACGGTCGTGACCAAAAAGGTGCAGTAGCTTCATTAACTTCTGTTGCTAAATTACCATTTGCTTATGCGAAAGATGGTATTTCATATACTTTCTCAATCGTTCCTAATGCATTAGGTAAAGATGATGATGCGCGTAAACGTAACCTTGCTGGACTAATGGATGGTTATTTCCATCATGAAGCAACTGTGGAAGGTGGTCAACATTTAAATGTTAACGTATTAAATCGTGAAACATTATTAGATGCGATGGAACATCCTGAAAAATACCCACAATTAACTATTCGTGTATCTGGATATGCAGTACGTTTCAACTCATTAACTAAAGAGCAACAAAAAGACGTTATAACACGTACTTTCACTCAATCAATGTAATTTAGTTAATAATAAGCTTAAATTAAATAGCGTCCTTTAAGGGCGCTATTTTTTTGTAATTAAAATTTCTGCTTAAAAAAAGTTATTGAATTATATCAAGCAACTTTATTTAATTGTCTTGATATATATTCACTATAATTAAATTAATATCGTTTCTCACTTATTGGTGTAATTGGTGAAAGCATTAGCATAACTGAGTTAAAATAAGAAAGAAGAGCAATGTAAGCAATTATCAGAGAATTGTTATGGAAAAAAATATTATTATGACAACAGAACAACCGATTAAAGGTCGTATTCACTCTTTTGAGTCTTTTGGTACAGTTGATGGGCCAGGTATTCGCTTCATTGTTTTCTTTCAAGGATGCTTAATGCGCTGCTTATATTGTCACAATCGTGACACATGGGATTTAAAAGCAGGGCGTGAAATTACTGTCGCTGAGCTGATGAAAGAGATCATCACTTATAAAAATTTTATTATGCCTAATGGTGGTGGCGTAACAGCATCTGGTGGTGAAGCAACCTTACAATCAGAATTTATCACTGAGTGGTTTAAAGCTTGTCATGCTGAGGGTATTCATACCTGTTTAGATACTAATGGTTATGCAAGACAACTTGATCATACCGTTGAAGAGTTAATGGAAGTAACTGATCTTGTGATGCTTGATTTAAAACAAGTGAATGATGAGATACACCAAGAATTGGTAGGTGTTCCAAATAAACGGGTTTTAGAATTTGCTAAATATCTTCAAAAGATAAATAAACGAACTTGGATCCGCTATGTTGTTGTACCAGGATGGACGGATGATGATAATTCAGCCCATTTACTTGGTCAATTTATTCAAGGAATGGATAATATCGAAAGAGTTGAATTACTTCCATACCATAAGCTCGGTGCATATAAATGGGATACACTGGGTGATAAATATATGTTAGAAGGTGTAGAAGCTCCACCTCGAGAAACATTGGATCGAATTCAAGCAATTATTGAAAGTTATGGTCAGTATGTGACATTTAGTAAATAAAGTTAATTAACTAGTAAAAAGGCACCTATTATGGAGCCTTTTTATCTACTATTTTAATCTTTTTCGTTTTACTGTTCGTAATATATAAATAGTTCCTTCCAGAGCTAGCACACAAACTGATAACCAAATAAGTCCGTATGGTAAAATATGCTCTGCGGATACTGATTCATTTAAAAATAATACAGAAACAACAGTAAGTAATACTGGTTCCACATATCCTAGTAATCCAAATAGTCCAAGCGGTAACAGTCGTCTGGCCATAAAATACATAGCAAAGGCAATGGCAGTAATAATACCGAGCATTGGAATAAAAATATGAAAATGAGATAAATCACCTATAATCTGATTATATGGATAATGTAAAAGAAAATAAATCAGACAGCCTATAAATATAAAAAAGAAGTCCGAAAAAGTTCCTGCAATACCTTCTATCTGTAATTTGCGTCGTATCATAAAGTAAATAGGATAACCCAAGGCGATGACAGCAGTTTCCCAAGAAAAAGCGCCAGTAATATAAATTTCTAACAGAACTCCTGTGCTAGCAAGTAGTACTGCAATTTTTTGAAAAATACTTAGCCTTTCTTTATAGAAAATTTGCCCAAAGATCACCATACTTAATGGTAATAAAAAATAGCCAAGTGAAGCCGATAATCCATGACCATTTATTGGTGCCCAAATAAAAATAAGCATTTGAATAGTCAATAGCAGAGAAGAAAATAATAACCCAACTAAAAGAAATGGCTGATGCTTAATTCGAATAAAGAGGGCAGATATAGATGACCATTGCTTTTCAATCAGAATTAATACAATAATAGCTGGAAAAGATGTTAATAATCGCCAGCAAAAAATATCTATTACAGATAAAGGTTGCAATAATACAGGATAGTAATACAGCAAGCCAAAAAGACATGATGCTAGGATTGATAATGCAACACCTTTTATCATCTTATTTACCTTAATTAGTAAAAAAATAGCGCTAATTAATAGCGCTACAATGTACAATGAATAGATGAAATTATAAAACTAACCGATAACTTCAAGGCCATTCATATATGGCACTAATACTGATGGTACTTTAATTGTTCCATCTGCTTGTTGATAATTTTCCATTATAGCAACCAAAGTACGTCCAACAGCTAAACCTGAACCATTTAGTGTATGTACTAGATAAGTTTTATTATCAGCTTTATTGCGGTAACGAGCTTGCATACGACGCGCTTGGAAATCCCACATATTTGAGCATGAAGATATCTCACGATAAGTATTTTGTGCTGGTACCCAAACTTCTAGATCATAAGTTTTGCAAGAACCAAAGCCCATATCTCCAGTACAAAGTATAATTTTACGATATGGCAATTCTAATAATTGTAAAACTTTTTCAGCATGTGCCGTTAATTCTTCTAATGCTTGCATTGATTCTTCTGGTTTAACAATTTGTACAAGTTCGACTTTATCAAATTGATGCATACGAATTAAGCCACGGGTATCTTTACCATAAGAACCAGCCTCAGAACGGAAACAAGGCGTATGTGCTGTCATTTTTAATGGTAATACGCTTTCATCAAGAATCTCATCACGCACTAAGTTAGTAACAGGCACTTCTGCAGTTGGAATTAGTGCATAATTACTGCCTTCTGACTCTTCATCAAGAGGTTTGGTATGGAATAGATCTCCGGCGAATTTAGGTAATTGACCTGTTCCAAAAAGCGTAGCTTGATTCACTAGATATGGTACGTAAATTTCAGCATAGCCATGTTGTTCAGTATGTAGGTCTAACATAAATTGCGTAATTGCACGATGTAAACGAGCTATTTGTGATTTCATTACCACAAAACGAGCGCCAGTAAGTTTTACACCAGCAGCAAAATCAAGACCACCGAAACGTTCACCTAATGCAACATGATCTTGAATAGGAAAATCGAATGTTCTTGGGGTGCCAAAACGAGAAATTTCAACATTATCATTCTCATCTTTACCATCTGGCACAGAATCATTAGGAATATTAGGGATATTGGCAGCAATATCTTTAATTTGATTAAGAAGTTTATCAAGCTCTGTTTTTGCACTATTAAGCTTTTCGCCAAGTTTGTTTACTTCTTCGCGCACAGTTGAAATATCTTCACCACGTGCTTTTGCTTCACCAATTGCTTTCGAGCGTGCATTGCGCTGCGCTTGTAAGTTTTCTGTTTCAACCTGTAGTGTTTTACGTTTTTCTTCAAGTTGTCGAATTGTCTCAACATCTAATTTAAATCCACGACGTGCTAATTTGCTAGCAACGAGATCTAATTCATTTCGAAGTAAATTTGGGTCCAACATAAAAAGAGTCCATTATTGTTTATTAATGTTATTTATTTAATTTCTTATTTTAGTACAGCTAACAAAACATATAAATAAAAAAGTATGATTAATAACACATATGAAATTCGTGAGTTAAGTATACTAGAATTGTTTTGGGATTCAACCGAGGTGGCAGGCCCGAACAACGCTAAATGATATTCATAAATTTATTTAATTGGATAAGAAAATAATTATTTGTTATATGCCAAACTCTATACATATAAAAATGTTTTATTTTTGTATTTATTACTGTTGTGTATTTAGCTCAATTTTTTAAGGTGATTATTATTAATAAAAGCAAATACAAATACAAGTTATTGACAGTCATTTTTTAGTAAAATATATAATATTAAAAACGTCGTTTTGTTTGTAATAATCTATTATTCTATTTTTCTTCAATGATAAATTAAATTTCAAATCATCTATTTGTTACTAAAAAAATATTTTTTATGCAGATATTATTAGTGCTTTTAGCCGGTAACAGTTTGGATTATTACTATTTTGAACAATTTTCTTTTCATCAAAATTTTATATAAAAGTCAAAATAATCAATAAAAAACAGTTTAAAAGCTTTTTAGGTTTATTCTCTATCGACTGCCTCTTGAAAAATTTTTCAAGGATTCAGTGAGCTGTGTGGTAGTTGGCAACAGTGAATGTTGAATGGATCTTATATTGATTTGCAAAAACGATAATATTATACTTAATTGCTATTTATTTATTTTAAATTTTCAAAAATTTTACAGGGTAGAAGGTAAATGGAACAACAAAAGAACAAAGCAACAAGTGGTTTAGCTATAGCTGGAATGGTTTGTGGGATTGTATCATTAATTCCTATGGGATTTTTTAGTATTATTGTAGCTATTGTTGCTATAGTGTTAAGTGTTATTGCTAAGAATGATATAAGAAATAACAATAAAAATGGTGAAGGTTTCGCTACGGCTGGGATGGTTTGCGGTATTATTGCTCTTGTGCTATGGCTTTTATTGATAGTTATAATTGGTGGTGCAATATTATCATTTATCTAATCATATAAATAAAAAATTATTCTTAATTAAAGCTGACAAAGTCAGCTTTTTTTTATCTAGATGGGTAATATAATAAATTTACTTTTTTTCTATCTTTTCAAATTTACATTTTTAGTTATGTAATTTCTTTTTTAATCATAGAAGCGTTTTTTTCTCATTCATAAAATGTTTTATCCGTTTCTCGACATATTTTAAATTTATCGTGTAAATTCATTTTTTATTTATTCCCACTTTACGCATTTAACAGCTTTTATCGGATGAGTTAGGGACAAGAATATCAAGTAATAAATAAAATGCTTTTTAGAACGCTTTAAATGAGCGCTATTAGCCTTTTTTTATCTGATAAAGGGGGAAGGTAGGGTATTTTATCAAACTCATCATATTTTGTGTTTTATTGGATATATATTAAAAATATTATTCTTTAGTATTTATCACTTTAATTTATAAACAGCAGAGATGATTATTAATCCGGTAATAGTCTTATTCCATTACACGCTTAACCGATTTTACAAAAATGTATAAAGAAAAATATTTTTAGGAGGATTAACAAATCGTTATTAGTTTTACTGAAGTCGATATAAATTCTTATTTTTATAATTGTAAGAAAACAAAATACTTTTGGATGCTTAATGGTGCACCCGAAGGGATTCGAACCCCTGACCGCTCGGTTCGAAGCCGAGTGCTCTATCCAGCTGAGCTACGGATGCTTGTAAGTTCGTTAAAAAAATGGTGCATCCGAAGGGATTCGAACCCCTGACCGCCCGGTTCGTAGCCGGGTACTCTATCCAGCTGAGCTACGGATGCGTATTTAATATTTTAAAATGGTGCATCCGAAGGGATTCGAACCCCTGACCGCCCGGTTCGTAGCCGGGTACTCTATCCAGCTGAGCTACGGATGCATATTTTAATTTTTAAATGGCGGTGAGAGAGGGATTCGAACCCTCGATGCAGCTTTTGACCGCATACTCCCTTAGCAGGGGAGCGCCTTCAGCCTCTCGGCCATCTCACCAAAACATTATGACTCTGCTTTAACGACAAAATCATAATGTGTGGCGCACATATTACGTTCTAGAAAAAATAAGTCAAACATTTTTTTAAGAACACGTGCTAGTTGTTTATTTCGTACCCAATATTACTCTTTGGGCTGAACTAATTCATCACTTTTATCTTGCGATTGATGAATTCTGTTGTATATTTCTTCTCTATGAATAGAAACTTCTTTAGGTGCATTAATACCGACTCTGACTTGATTACCTTTCACGCCCAAAACGGTAATAACAACGTCGTCACCAATTATAAGTGTTTCACCTACTCTCCGAGTTAAAATTAACATTAGATCTCCTAATATCAGTTAAGTATATATCCAAACAATTTTAAGATATAGCTTCGTCAGCCTTCCATCAATAAGACAGAAAGACGGAATTTTACAGAAATACACTAATGTTTAATTAACAAACAAACACTGGAGCACATCTGGCTAACTTGCTTGTAATTTATTACTGATTTCCTTTTTCACAGAAGATAACGCTTCTGGTAACGCTGAGAGATCCATTCCACCTGCTTGAGCGAAATCAGGCCGCCCACCACCTTTACCACCTACTTTTAATGCTAATTGAGATACTAATTCACCAGCTTTAACAATATCTAATAAATCATTAGTTACACCGGCAGCTAAATTAATTTTGTCACCATTAACAGCCGCTAAAATAATTACACCCGTTTTCAATTGATTTTTCAAATCATCGATCATTGTGCGTAACATTTTTGCTTCAATGTTATCAAGTTTAGCAACTAGCAAATTCTTGTTATTTATTTTTTCACATTGATCAAGCAATTGTCCACTCTGTTGGCTAGCTTGTTGGGCCTTTAACTGCTCCATTGCTTTTTCTAATGCTTTAGTTTGATCGAGCAATTGCTCTATTCGTGATAACACCGCTGATTTATCACTTTTAACCAATTGTCCAATTTGATTTAATAAATTAGATTCATGGTGTATGTACTCCATCGCATTTTGTCCTGATGTGGCTTCAATACGACGTACTCCTGAGGCAATACTAGATTCAGAAGTAATTTTAAATAGGCCTATATCTCCAGTTCTATCAACATGTGTGCCACCACAAAGTTCGATAGAGAAATCGCCCATTGTTAATACTCTAACAATATCTTCGTACTTCTCGCCAAATAATGCCATAGCACCTTTATTTTTAGCCTGATCAATAGGCATCAGTTCTATGTCGACAGGCAAGTTACGACGTATTTGTTGATTAACTAGATTTTCAATTTCAACAATTTGTTCTTGCGTAATAGCTTGATTATGCGAGAAATCAAATCGAAGATAACTGTCATTAACTAGTGATCCTTTTTGATGTACATGATTTCCTAAAATACGTTGTAGAGCAGCTTGCAATAAATGTGTTGCAGAATGGTTACGTCGGATACGTTCCCTTAGTTCGACATCTATTGCGGCGGTTACAATATCACCAACTTTTAATGTTCCTTTGGTGACTTTACCTATGTGACCGATACTTTTGCCATATTTTTGGCTATCAGTCACATCGAATACTAAATTAGCTGAGCTTAATATCCCTTTATCACCAACTTGGCCACCAGATTCGCCATAAAAAGGCGTTTTGTCTAAGATGACAACAGCGGTATCGCCAGCATTAATAACTTCAACTTTATTTCCATCTTGGAAAATTGCGATAATTTTTCCTGATGATTCATTAAGTTTATAACCTAAAAATTCAGTTTTATCATCTAGTTTAATCATATTGCTATAATCAACACTAAATGAACTTGATTCACGAGCTCGTTTTCGTTGTTCTTCCATGCATTGATTAAAGCCATCTTCATCAATAGTGATGTTTTTTTCACGACATACATCAGCAGTAAGATCTAATGGAAAACCGTAGGTATCATACAGTTTAAATGCAACATCTCCAGGTAGTATTGCGTTAGAAATCTTACCTAATTCTTGATCAAGCAAAAATAAGCCTCGTTCTAATGTTTTTAAGAACTGTTCTTCTTCTATTTTTAGCGTTTCTTCAACCAATTTTTGGTTATTTGCTAATTCATTAGCGGCGCTTCCCATTACATCAATTAATGGTTTAACTAACTTATAAAAGAATATATTTTTAGCACCTAGCATATGTCCATGACGTACAGCTCGGCGAATAATTCGACGTAATACATAACCTCGGCCTTCGTTTGAAGGTAACACTCCGTCAGAAACTAAAAAAGCACAAGAGCGTATATGGTCAGCAATAACTCGTAATGATTTACTTTCTAAATCTTTAGTTTGGATAATTTGTGCAGCATCTTTTATTAATTTTTTAAACAGATCAATATCGTAATTTGAATTGACATGTTGTAATACTGCAGCTATTCGTTCAAGCCCCATACCTGTATCAACGGAAGGTTTAGGTAGCGGTTCCATAGTACCATCAGCGTGACGATTGAATTGCATGAAAACGATGTTCCAAATTTCAATAAAACGGTCACCATCTTCTTCTGCACTTCCTGGAGGTCCCCCCCAAATATGATCGCCATGGTCATAAAAAATTTCCGTACAAGGTCCACAAGGTCCAGTATCTCCCATTTGCCAAAAGTTATCAGACGCATATGGTGCCCCTTTATTATCACCTATGCGAATAATACGCTCTTTTGGAATACCAATTTCATTTTCCCAGATTGCATAAGCTTCATCGTCGGTTTCATATACTGTTACTGTCAAGCGATCTTTTGGTAAGTTAAACCACTTGTCGCTGGTTAGTAACTCCCATGCAAAATGAATCGCATCATGTTTGAAATAATCGCCAAAGCTAAAATTTCCTAGCATTTCAAAAAAAGTATGATGTCGAGCTGTATAGCCTACGTTATCAAGATCGTTATGTTTTCCTCCAGCACGCACACAACGTTGTGATGTCGTCGCTCTGGTATAAGATCGTTTATCAATACCAAGAAAAACATCTTTAAATTGATTCATTCCCGCATTGGTGAATAAAAGTGTTGGATCATTGTGTGGAACAAGGGAACTACTCGCAACAACTTCGTGTCCTTTGCTATGGAAAAAGTCAAGAAAATTTTGACGAATTTCTGCAGTGCTTTTCATTTATGCTTCCATATTAAACGATAAATTTTTAGACATAGTAATATACCCGTTACAACTTAAGTTGAAAAGTAAATATTCTTAATACAGCGATTGATCTAATTACTATTAGTAAGGAATAAAACTAAAAGATCTTGAGAGCTTTTTACGCAATGGGCATTCATAATGTGTAGTATTGTAGGGACTATAATAGTTTAAGTCAATAAACTATACATAGTTTTTATATCGCTTTGTGTAAAGCCTCTTGAGATTAAAAATTGTACTACTTTTTGTTTTTGTTGATTATTTTTAGGATCAATAAGTTTAAACTTTTTCAACAATTGTTGATAAGCTATCTCAGCCCAATTAATATCAGCTAAACTTAAAAGTTTTTTATTAATATCAGATGATAAACCTCGTTGTTTTAATTCTAAACTAATTTTATATCTTCCATAACCTTTATTAGCACGCATAAATATATATTTTTCAATATATTGCTCATCATCCATCCAATGTTGATAAGTACAATGTTCAATGACATGTTCTATTTGTGTTTTTAATTGGCTTAATTGTTCTGGGTAGTCATCTTCTGCACATTTTATTTTTTTACTAAAAAATAAGGTTAATTTTCTGGTAAGCTCATATGAGGAGTGATCACGCTGTGCAAGTAGTTGCACAGCTTTGGCTAAAATTAATTTATTAAGATTGTGTGACATTATTCGAAGTTTTCATTTTCTATTGTTGATTCTTCATCCTCAGCAGAAAAAATAGCAGGACTATTTAATAATAAATCACGCAATTTTGTTTCAAGTTCAGTAGCGATTTCAGGATGTTCTTGTAAAAACTTAATTGAATTGGCTTTACCTTGCCCAACCTTCTCGCCATTATAGCTATACCATGCGCCAGCTTTATCAACTAACTTATGTTTGACACCTAAATCGATCAATTCACCTTCTTTTGATATACCACATCCATAAAGAATTTGGAATTCAGCTTGTCTAAATGGCGCAGCGACTTTGTTTTTAACCACTTTTACCCGAGTATCACTACCGATAACATCTTCTCCTTCTTTTACTGCACCAGTACGGCGGATATCTAAGCGCACTGAAGCATAGAATTTTAATGCGTTACCGCCAGTAGTTGTTTCAGGATTACCAAACATAACACCAATTTTCATACGAATTTGGTTGATGAAAACGACAAGGCAATTTGCATTTTTGATGTTAGCGGTTAACTTACGTAATGCTTGAGACATTAAACGTGCTTGTAATCCCATATGAGAATCACCCATTTCACCTTCGATTTCCGCTTTCGGTGTTAATGCTGCGACCGAGTCGACAATAATGACATCAACAGCGCCAGAGCGAACTAATGCATCACAAATTTCAAGTGCTTGTTCACCAGTGTCTGGTTGTGAAACTAATAAATCATCAACTTTTACCCCTAATTTTGCAGCATAAATTGGATCTAAAGCATGCTCCGCATCGATAAATGCACAGGTTTTGCCTTCTTTCTGAGCTTGTGCAATAACTGATAATGTTAATGTTGTTTTACCTGATGATTCAGGTCCAAAGATCTCAACAATTCTGCCCATTGGTAAGCCACCAATACCCAATGCTATATCTAATCCTAAAGAACCAGTTGAAACGGCATCCACATCTAAGGTTTGTGTGTCGCCTAAACGCATTATTGAACCTTTTCCAAATTGTTTTTCGATTTGACTTAATGCTGCTGAAAGTGCTCGTTGTTTGTTTTCATTCATATAATTAAATTCCAGTAAGTAAGGATATGAAACACATTATACTGTATTGTTATACAGTATCAAGTTTTTTTTATAAACAGTACTAAATTGATTAATTATGTGAAATTATTCACAAATTTTCTTAATATTTATTAATAAATCCTAATTCCTAATGAATTAAAAGTCATTCAAACAGTTTTTTTGAACAACGATCTACATATCGTAATTGTATAAAATGACAATAACCAAATTATGCTAATTTAATTAGGTAATACTTTCATAAAAAAGAAGCATTTGATATGATTAATACTAAAAAGCTTTTGGTCATTGACATTATTAATGTATTAAATTAATTACCTCAAAACATGATCGTTTAATGGATATTGGCAATTTTTTATAATTAAACGTTATGCTAATCAGAAACATCTTTACTAATTAATACACTATCAAATAAAGGAAAATGATGACGATTGATAATCAAAATTATGTATTGTGTTCCCATTGTGATTTGGTTATCGGATTAACAAATGTCGCGATTGGCCATAAAGCTACTTGTCCTCGCTGTGCTACGATATTGTTTAAAAATCAGAACAATATGAAGTTTCGCGCGGCAATGTATGCATTTTGTTCATTAATTATGCTAATCGTCGCTTGTGGGTTTGTATTTATTGATATTAATTTAGTCGGTAATGTTAATGGTGTAAGTGTTTTAGATATACCCAAAACACTTTTTTTTGATAGATATAATTATATTTCCACACTATTTGTTTTATTTGTACTTGTTTTTCCACTATTAAATTTATCCATTATTGTATTACTTTGTTCCAAAATAAAACTGACAAAATATCGAAAAAGAGATCTTTTGATCGTGTATGGAAAATTTCAACATTGGTGTATGCCCGAAATATTTTTAACTGGAATTTTAGTTAGTTTTGTTAAATTAATGAGTTATGGCAGCCTTGGTGTTACAGGAACATTTTGGGCGTTTTGTTTATTTGTTTTCTTTTATATCAAAGCATTGGTTATTTTTACACCGGGTAAAATATGGAATGAAATCCACCGTAATAATTTTACTTTAAAACCTTTAGAAGTAGGTAAAACTGGAATTTATCAAAATATAAAATTGTGCAACTGTTGCCATGCTATGGTTCCTACTGAGTATGCTAAATGTCCAAGATGTAAACAAAAAAGTCAAATCAGAGGAAGAGATAAAATACAGTGGACGATTGCACTTTTAGTCACGTCACTGATTATTTATATACCAGCTAATTTATTTGGTATCATGATTACCGAAGTCTTTGGGGCACCATCGAGTTCGACGATTATGGATGGTGTTATCTATATGTGGCAAGCTGGGGATGTGCCGGTAGCGTTAATCATTTTTGCTGCTAGTGTAGTTATCCCTATTTTAAAAATTATTTCACTTAGTTGGCTTTGTTATTTTGCTTTAGCAGTTAAGAATAAGAAAAAACGTAATTGTCTAAAAATGAAGAAATTATATAATGCTGTTGAATTTATTGGTAAATGGTCAATGATCGATATCTTTGTGGTTTCAGTGGTGTGTTCTTTAGTGAGAAATCAACAAATGATGGCTGTATATCCTGATATTGGGGTAAGTTTTTTTGCTACTGTCGTTATCATTACAATGATTGCATCCCAAAAATTTGATCCACGTTTGCTTTGGGATCGAATACCAACTAGAAAATAATAGGAATAATATGGTAAGCTCAAATAAATCTGCAAAAATAATTAAAATTAGAGCAATTTCAGCAATATGGATTATTCCCATAATTACCGCAGTTGTTGGTTTATGGATTATTTATGCCCATTTTGCTGATCGAGGCACACCTTTTACATTATTAGCTAAAGATGCAAGTGGTATTGTAGCAGGTAAAACTGTCATAAAAAATCGCAGTGTTGATGTTGGTATCGTTGATGAAGTGACATTATCTGATGATTACAAACAAGTCGTAATCAAAGGTCGTATCTATAACGATATGAATCCGCTTTTGAAAAATGATTCAATATTTTGGGTGGTTAAACCTGAAATTGGTCGTGATGGTGTGACAGGGCTAGGGACTATTTTATCAGGTGTCTATATTGAACTTGTTTCCGGGAATGATACTCATAGCTTTAAAAATAACCCATTTATTCTATCTGATGCACCACCGTTATCCGATCCAAGTATAAAGGGAATTCGTATAAATTTAGATAGTGATCAAAGTGGTGTTGTGCCACGCGGTGCTAAAGTGATGTTTCGTGGCTATCATGTTGGTAATGTTGAAACGTCACAGTTTGATGTTGAAGCGCGTAAAATGAAGTATCAAATTTTTATTACCACACCTTATGATGCATTAGTTACCGAAAATGTACGATTTTGGAAAGAGGGGGGGATCAATTTAACGTTATCTTCTCGTGGTGCTAGTTTAGATGTGCCCTCTTTAGATGTTTTATTGTCAGGAGGAATTAGTTTTGATTTACCTGATGGGGCAAAATTAGGACAACCCGCTAAGCAACATGATGTTTATAAATTATATGAAGATAGAAAGTCGATTCAAGATTCTCAATATACCGAGTATAAAGAATTTATTATTATGCTTAATGAGTCAATCTCTGGTTTAACCGAAGGGGCGCCAGTAGAGTATCATGGTATAAGACTTGGTACAGTGAGCTCGGTACCGTTCTATACATCGGAGATGTTGAAAGATATATCAATTCTCAATCAAAAAGTACCTGTATTAATTAGGATCGAACCAGATCGTTTATCTGAATTAGTAGAGGATAAGATTGATATTGTCGCTTTGATTATGGATGAACAAAAAAATGGCCTAAGAGCATCCTTAAAAACTTCAAATATATTTACCGGTGCGCTCTATATTGATTTAGATTTTTATCCAGAGTTAAAAGACAAATATGATACTAAATTAGCTAAACAATATGGATACGATACTATCGAAACTACATCAACTGGATTTTCGCAAATTCAAGCAAAAATACTGCAATTATTAGATAATTTTAATAATTTACCTGTAAACAATACTATGGAGCAATTTAATAAATCCTTAGAATCGAGCCAACGCTTAATGAATACCATCAATCAAATTATGGCAAGTAAAGAAATGCAAAATATGCCAAAAGATTTACAGAGAGCTATGCGTTCATTAAATGAAGCGATGAAAGGAATACAACCAGGTTCACAACTTAATACACAAATGAATGAAAGTTTACAGAAAATTCAACAAATGATGGATGAATTAACTCCTTTACTTCATACACTAAATAATAAAAGTAACGCATTGATCTTTTCTGCACCAAACAAAACAGATGAAGAACCAAAAGCCAGAGGAAATAAATAATGTTTAAATCGATTCGATGCTTTAAAATTACACTATTGATAGCATTATTAACGGTAATGGTAGGCTGTTCGTCGAATACTTCAGGAAAAAATTAT
The DNA here is from genome assembly GCF_002142015.1 of Gilliamella sp. A7. Lineage (NCBI taxonomy): Bacteria > Pseudomonadati > Pseudomonadota > Gammaproteobacteria > Orbales > Orbaceae > Gilliamella > Gilliamella sp. A7. Next base: position 7,446 of record NZ_NASN01000034.1, on the reverse strand, counting down.
TTTCAACTAACAAGTAATTTAGTTAATACTGATTTAATGACGACTCGTTCGACCAATAAGTTTATTTGGATTGAGTCTATTGAAGTAGCCAGTTTTTTAAATAAATCAGGCATTGTTTTACAAACACAAGATATAAAATATGTCACAGCAACCAATAATTTATGGGCATCGACGCTGTCTCAACAATTTGCAGATAGATTATCGCAGGATCTAACTCAACTTTTACCTAATTATTTAGTCTCAACTAAATCTATTACTACACCGACATTAACAATTAAGCTTTTTATTGATGGTTTCCATGGTAGTTATAATGGTGATGCAGTGATAAAAGGTCGTTGGGTAGTGACAGATAGCAAAGGTCAAATTAGATCTAAAATCATTGAGCGTCATGTGCCATTGGCAAAAAATGGTTATGGTGCGTTGGTAAAAGCCTTATCGCAAGGTTGGCAAGATGAAGAGTTAGAATTTGCAAATTCAATCAATTATTAGTTATTGTTAAATATTCCGCCAATATAATGGCGGAATATACTAGGTTGTCAATTTCATATTACTATAACTGTTTTTTCAATCTATTTAACACCTGTTCTTCAATCTCAATCCAACCACGAACACTATTAATAAATGCTATTTTATCGGCTTGTAAAATATCTTTTTTGTTAATTGTTTTCTCAATTAATTTATGTTCATTTAAATAATGTTGTCGCATAGTACCAGCTAATAATCCTGATGTAATAACAGGAGTTATCCACTTATCATTAATTAATAGGGCGATATTACCATTAACAAACTCGGTGATTTCATCATTTTGGTTATAATTGATATATTCTTGGCCAACTGTCAATTGAGGAAAATGTTGTCGATTGGTTGTTTTATGATATAGAAAAACATTATGTTTATCGACACTTTTAGGCGCAAAAGCTATATTATCAATCACCATTGAGGTAGTGAGCAAATCTGTGCTTATTTCCGATTGTCCTGATTTTGATTGCTGAAGTCTAACTTTATATTTTCCTAATGGATATTTTTTTGCGAGCTTCGTTAATGTCTGTTTGACTGTTTGAATATCACATGTAAAATCAAAATATTGCGTTGAGTCGTTCAATCTGTTTAAATGCGCATCAAGTAGTAAAAACTCTCCATTTTCAAGCAATAAGGTTTCAATAATATATTCAGGCATAGACAAAGTTCTATGCAAAATAGCTGTTTTCGCTAGGACTTCGTTATATTCATCATTGGCGCTTGAATCCCAGGTTATACCTCCACCAACACCATAATTCAATTGTTGATTATTAATGGTTAAGGTACGTATTGGAATATTAAATATCGCTTTTTTCATAAAAGGGTCAATATAACCAATTGTGCCACAATACACACCACGAGCTGAATTCTCAATATTACTAATAATTTGCATAGTACTTGCTTTAGGCGCTCCAGTAATTGATCCACATGGAAACAGTGCTTGCAATAGCTGATATAAATTAATATTTTCTTTTAATATTCCTTGAATAGTCGAGGTCAGTTGCCATACAGTTGGGTATTTTTCTGCGGTAAATAATTGTGGGACGGTGACCGATCCAGATTTTGAAATTTTACTCAAATCATTACGCAATAAGTCAACAATCATCATATTCTCAGCAAGATTTTTTTCTGATTTCAACAACTCTGCTTGTTGTTTATCTTGTTGTGTCGTCAATCCTCGGGCGGTAGTACCTTTCATTGGTTTCGTTGTAATAGTTTTATCTTCTAATTTAAAAAATAGCTCAGGAGAAATAGATAAGATATGATAATTTTCAAATTCTATATAGGCACAATAATTGGCAAGATTATTTTTTTGTAGAAAGTAATAATAATCTAAAGGATTACTATTAAATGGTGCACTAAATTGAATGGTATAATTGGTTTGGTAAGTATTACCTAATTCAATTTGCGAGTGAATATAGTCAATTTTTTGCTGATATTCGTTAATATCAGTATCACAAGATAACTTTAACGATAGTGGTGAAAAGTGATTTGAATCTGGAATCGGCTCACTCGTATACTTATCAAAAATACCAAATAATAGTAATGGTAAATCAAGATTTGAGCTTTTTATAACTTTGGTCTTATTGCTTTCACTAAATCCCATAGCACTTTCATAAGCAAGATAACCACAAGCGTAATAACCTTTATTTGTGAAGCTTTCTATTTCATCAATGTGTTGTTTAATAGATCTATAATCGTTTGATTTTATAATTTTGATTGGATCACAAAAATATTTACGTTCACCTTCAAAATCGATATAAATTTTCATTTTAATTACCATTAACAAAGTTGCTAATTATTTTTAAACCAAATTCTGTCTTAATTGCCTCAGGGTGAAATTGTACCGATTCTATTGGCCGTGTTTTATGGCGTAATCCCATTATTAATCCTTGCTTATTTTTAGCGGTAACTATTAAAGGTGATTCATTTGATGGCAAATTAGTTTGGGCAATTAGAGAATGATACCTAACTACGGAGAGTGGATTTTTAATCCCGACAAATAAGCCTTGCTCATCATGAGTAATTTCATCAATTTTACCATGCATTGGTACTGGGGCTTTAACAATGTTATAACCAAAATATTGTGCAATCGCTTGATGACCTAAACAAATGCCAAGGATTGGGCAGTGATTAACAAAACAATTGATTGCCGATAATGATATTCCGGCATTATCAGGTGTTCCTGGCCCCGGAGAAATGACCATTTTGGAAAACGATAATTGCTTTAATTCGTCAATAGATTTTTCATCATTTTTGATGACCATAACTTCGGCACCAGCACGGCAAAGGTAATCATAGATATTAAAAGTAAAAGAATCGTAATTATCAATTAGAAGAATCAAAATAGTACCCAATGCTTAATAATTATAAATAAAGGAGGTTTTAACGAGTGACTGGTGATTTTATTATAAAAAGCGATGCTATATAAAGTAATTAATTACTTATTAAAAAAACTATCTACGACTATACTAGACATTTAAAAACCCTGTTTCTCAAAAATTTGAGGAGCGGGGTTTTTTATTACTTATTTCTCATAAAGTTAATATTTATGTGATCAATATCACACAATTTTTCTAATCTACTTGTATGGTAGTATAATTGGAATTAAAGTTTGCTCATTAATCATTTTTCAGAGGTATCAAATGAAAATCGTAAAAGCAGAGGTTTTTGTGTGTAGTCCAGGAAGGAACTTTGTCACATTAAAAATCACTACAGATTCAGGCATATATGGAGTTGGTGATGCGACACTCAACGGACGAGAATTATCTGTCGCATCATATCTCAAAGATCATCTTTGTCCACAGTTAATCGGCCGAGATGCTAGTCAAATTGAAGATATATTTCAATATTTCTATAAAGGTGCTTATTGGCGTCGTGGGCCAGTGACCATGTCAGCGATATCAGCAATTGATATGGCGTTATGGGATATCAAAGGTAAAGTTGCCAATATGCCACTTTATCAGTTATTAGGTGGATCTTCACGTACTGGTGTCATGGTTTATTGCCATACCACTGGTAAAGATATTGAAGAAGCGTTAGATGATTATGCTAAACACAAGGAAATGGGTTTTAAAGCCATTCGTGTTCAGTGTGGAATACCAGGAATGAAGACCACATACGGTCAAAGTAAAGGTAAAAATTTAGCTTATGAGCCGGCAACTCGAGGTAATTATCCAGAAGAGCAATTTTGGGCAACCGATAAATACCTTGATTTCACACCCAAATTATTTGAAGCAGTAAGAAATAAATTTGGTTTTAATGAACATCTATTGCATGACATGCACCATCGTTTAACCCCAATTGAAGCAGCACGATTTGGCAAAAGTATTGAAGACTACCGACTATTTTGGATGGAAGATCCGACACCTGCAGAAAATCAAGAGTGCTTCCGTTTAATTCGTCAACATACCGTAACACCAATTGCTGTCGGTGAAGTATTCAATAGCATTTGGGATTGTAAACAATTAATTGAAGAACAACTGATTGATTATATTCGAACCACGATAACTCATGCTGGTGGTATTACACATATGCGCCGGATTGCTGATTTTGCGGCTCTTTATCAAGTTAGAACTGGTTCGCATGGTCCATCTGATTTATCACCAATTTGTCATGCAGCGGCGCTGCACTTTGATATGTGGGTACCTAACTTTGGTGTACAAGAATTTATGGGTTATTCCGAACAGATGTTAGAAGTTTTCTCGCCTAATTGGACCTTTAATGATGGTTATATGCATCCAAGTGACAAACCCGGATTAGGAATCGATTTTGATGAAAAACTTGCAGCAAAATATCCATACAATCCTGCTTATTTGCCAATTGCTCGTCTAGAAGATGGCACATTGTGGAATTGGTAATTAAAAAATGAAGGAAATTAATATGTCAACTTTAGAAACAATGGAAGAAAAAGAAAAACGGAATATTATAAGGCGTGTAGCTGTTGCATCATCTATTGGAACTGCTGCAGAATATTATGATTTTTTTGCATATGGAACGGCAGCAGTACTCTTTTTTGGTCAACTGTTCTTTCCTAGTAATGATCCTTTTATTAGCACTCTTGCAGCATTTGCTACTTATGCAGTAGGTTTTTTTGCTAGACCTATTGGCGGTATTGTTTTTGGTCATATGGGCGATAAAGTAGGAAGAAAAAAAGCGTTAGTCATTACTATTCTAATTGTTGGATTAGGAACATTCGTTATTGGTTTATTACCAACTTATGCATCAATTGGTTGGTGGGCACCTGTAATTCTAATTTTAATTAGAGTTCTACAAGGATTTGGTGTTGGTGGCGAACAAGCAGGTGCGGTGTTGATGACAGCGGAATATTCTCCGCCTGAAAAGCGCGGATTTTTCTCTAGTTGGGTGCAAATAGGGGCACCACTTGGTTTTTTGTTACCTTCAGCGCTTTTTGCTTTATTAACATCATTACTTTCAGAAGAACAAATGCTTGATTTTGGTTGGAGAATACCATTTTTATTAAGTTTACTTTTAGTTATATTGGGATTATTTATCCGATTACGTATTGACGAATCACCAGTTTTTGAAAAAATTAGACAAACTAAAGCTGTTGAATCTTCAATGCCGTTGAAAGATGTTATGAAAAATTATCCGGGGATTGTTGCTAAAGGGGTTGGTGCAAAACTAATTGAAGCATGTTCATTTGCTATGTTTACAGTGATTGTTTTAGCCTATGTAAATGTAAATCAATTTAATAAAAGTTATGTATTAGATGCAATAATTGTTGCTGTAGTCATCGAAATTTTTACTATCCCGTTAATGGGTGCTTTATCGGATAAATGGGGAAGAAAAAGAGTCTATATACTTGGCGCCCTTCTGCAAGTAATTTTTATAGTTCCATTTTTCTTAATGGTCAATACACAAAATTATATGTTAATTCAGTTAGCAATGATAATTGTCTTACCTATAGGACATGCTATGTGTTATGCACCACAAGCATCATTCTTCCCAGAATTATTTCCGACAGCAATTCGTTGTAGTGGTATAGCGTTGATATGGCAGGTTGGTTCATTAATTGGAAGTGGTATTTTAGGGCTTTGTGCAGTTAAGATTTTACAAATGTGTAGTGGACATTATTCTGGATTAGCCTTGTATGTTGGTACATTAGGTATTTTATCTGTTATCGGTATTGCGTTATTGCCTGAAACAGCACCTAATAAAATTAAAAAAGAATATCAACAATGGGTAGGAAAATAAAACTACAAAATAAATGATTATTTTTAATTAATTATTAATTAGAGACTTTTATGAGATTATCAAATCAAACTTTATCACAACTACCTAAAGAGGTAGTTGTTCCAACTTATGATAGAAGCAAAATTAAAACCAAAATTGTTCATATTGGTTTTGGCGCTTTTCATCGTGCTCATCAAGCTGTGTATACGGATATACTAGCTGCACAGCATGATAGCGATTGGGGATATTGTGAAGTTAACTTGATTGGTGGTGAAGCTCAAATTCAAGATTTAAAACAACAAGATTGCTTATTTAGTGTTTGTGAAATGTCTTATGATAATTGGAATACCCGCGTTGTTGGTGTTGCAAAAGAAGCATTACATGCAGATATTGATGGAATACAAAAAGTCTTAGCGGTGATGACTCGCCCTGAAATTGCGATTGTATCGATAACCGTAACTGAGAAAGGTTATTGCTATCTACCTTCGACAGCAACTATAGATATTAATAATCCATTAATTAGTCATGATATTTCTTATCCTTATGCACCTAAATCTGTTCCTGGTGTCATTGTTGAGGCGTTGCGTTTACGTAAAGAGCAAGGATTAAAACCATTTACGGTGATGTCTTGTGACAATATGCCTGAAAATGGACATGTTACACGTAATGTTGTTTTAGCATTGGCTAAACAGCGAGATCCTACTTTAGCCCAATGGATCGATGATAATGTTACGTTTCCATCTACAATGGTTGACCGAATCGTACCAGCCGCAACGCCAGAAACTATGGCAAAAATAAACAAACAACTAGGTGGTATTGATGATCCCGCCGGTATTGCCGGTGAACCATTTAGACAATGGGTTATTGAAGATAATTTTGTGGCAGGGCGCCCCCAATGGCAAAAAGTGGGGGCAGAATTAGTTAATGATGTATTGCCATATGAAGAAATGAAGTTACGCATGTTAAATGGTAGCCATTCATTTTTTGCATATTTAGGCTATCTAGCCGGTTATTTACATATAGATGAATGTATGCAGGATGCTAATTATGTTACATCCGCTAGGCATTTAATGCTAAATGAACAAGCAACAACGTTGCGAGTTAAAAATGTTGATCTATCTGCTTATGCTGATTCGCTACTTGATCGTTATCGAAATACCGGTTTAAAACATCGTACATGGCAAATTGCAATGGATGGAACATTGAAGTTACCTCAACGAATGCTTGATTCAATTCGTTATCATCTAGCTGATAATACTGCATTTGATTGTCTTGCTTTAGGTGTTGCTGCTTGGATGCGTTACGTGAGTGGGATTGATGATGCGGGTAAATCTATTGAGGTAAGTGATCCGTCAATTATGCAAATAACCGACCTTGTCGCAAATAGTACCGATGATGAAAATAGAGTAAAAGCGTTATTGTCTTTAACTCATGTGTTTGGTAGTGACTTGCCGCATAATCAACTTTTTGTTGATAAGGTAATTAACGCTTATCTGTCATTACGAGATTTAGGTGCTAAACAGACAGTTAAAAATTTAACTGAACTTTTTAGTACTATAAATGCAACTAACAATAATTGATAATAACTAAGGTGTAATAGCTTATTTAAGCCATTACACCTTCTATAATCATCTTTCTAGCTATTTAATATATATAGTATTTTTTAAAAAAACTTTTCTTATATTTAAAAATCACCTACTATTTATTGTAATTTAATTTATTACATAAAAG
>NZ_NASN01000033.1:0-26009 GCF_002142015.1 Gilliamella sp. A7 | reverse complement strand
CATTTGATTAAGATGAACATTTGTTATTCTTTTTATTTACTATATAAATAGGAAAAAACCGAGATGAAACAGATCCCAATGACAGTAAAGGGAGCCGAATTATTACGTGCAGAACTTGAAGAACTTAAAAATGTAAAAAGACCTCAAATTACTGCCGCTATTGCTGAAGCTAGAGCACACGGCGATTTGAAAGAAAACGCTGAATATCATGCAGCGAGAGAACAACAAGGATTTTGTGAAGGTCGTATTCAAGAAATCGAAGGTAAATTGTCGCAAGCACAAATTATCGACATCACTAAAGTTAAAAATACCGGTCGCATTATCTTTGGTGCCACAGTCACCGTAGTGAATATTGATACCGATGAAGAAACAACCTACCGAATTGTTGGCGACGATGAAGCGGATTACAAACAGAATTTGATTTCAGTTAACTCTCCAATTGCTCGTGGGCTTATTGGCAAGGAAGATGGTGATACAGTACAAATTAAAACACCAGGTGGTGATGTTGAATTCGATATTGTTAAAGTTGAATATATTTAATTAAACTGTTGCAAAAAAATAGGGCGATTAGCCCTATTTTTTATTTTGGTAGTGTAATTTTTTTATCTTCACTCTGTCTATATATCGTAAAAATAGAACCCACCTGTTGAACGGCTAAAGCTTTTGTTTCGCGGATGATTGCTTCACAAATTAGCTTTTTAGTTTCGCGATCTTCAGCAGATACTTTAACTTTTATTAACTCATGGAAATTTAAAGCATTTTCAATTTCTGCTAGCACGCCTTCGGTAAATCCATTAGCCCCAATCATCACTATCGGTTTTAAATGATGAGCTTCACTTTTTAAATACTGTTTTTGTTTATTCGATAAATTCATTAATTTTTTATCACATTAAGTTGTAATTTTGCTATTCTACCCTTATATATATTTGTAATCAATTGAAGTGACCTCATTACATTAAGGATTTATTCTCTGTGAGTAACAAAAAACGCTCAGCAAGCTCTACTCGTTGGCTTAATGAACATTTTAATGATCGTTTTGTGCAACAAGCACAAAAAAAAGGCCTGAGATCCAGAGCATGGTTTAAATTAGAAGAAATACAAAAAAGTGACAAATTATTCAAACCGGGAATTACTGTGGTCGATTTAGGCGCTGCACCGGGGGGATGGTCACAATATGTTGCATCACTCATTGGTAATAAAGGCCGAATTATTGCCTGTGATTTATTACCGATGGATCCCATCGTTGGCGTTGACTTTCTGCAAGGTGATTTTCGTGATGAAGCGGTATTAAATACCCTACTTGAGCGAGTTGGCGAAGAGAAAGTACAAGTTGTTATGTCAGACATGGCACCAAATATGAGTGGACAACCTGCCGTTGATATACCAAGAGCTATGTATTTAGTTGAATTGGCATTAGATATGTGTAAAGACGTTCTTGCTCCAAATGGCAGTTTCATCGTTAAAGTATTCCAAGGTGAAGGTTTTGAAGAGTATCTAAAAACAGTAAGATCACTGTTTAAAACAGTCAAAATTCGTAAGCCAGAAGCTTCGCGAGCAAGGTCTCGAGAAGTATATATTGTGGCAATGGGGATGAAGTAGCCAGCCGTACAATTTTGTAGTACCATACTTGGTTAATTTTAGTCGTAACTATTAATTTTATGAGAGGTTTTTCTTTTGAACGACATGGTAAAGAATTTACTGATCTGGGGTGTTATCGCCGTCGTATTGATTGCTGTTTTTAGTCAATTCAGCTCAATATCTAGTAGCGGTCCTCAAGTCGATTACACCAAATTTAATGCGGATGTAACTGGTGGCAAACTGAAGGAAGTGCATATAAATGGCCGCGAAATTGTTGCTACCACTAAAGGTAGTAATAATTATGTTACTTATATCCCTTATTTGGATGAAAAGTTAGTTGATAATTTGGTGTTAAATGATGTTGCTGTCTATGGCAGTCCTGACGAAAAACCAAGCTTATTAGTTAACATTTTAATCTCATGGTTCCCAATTATTTTACTACTTGGTTTCTGGTTCTTTATCATGCGCCAGATGCAAGGAGGCGGTAAAGGTGGGCCAATGTCGGTAGGTAAAAGTAAAGCTAAAATGTTAACACCTGACCAAGTTAAGACTAAATTTAGCGATGTTGCAGGTAGTGAAGAAGCGAAACAAGAAGTTACCGAAGTTGTCGATTTTTTACGAGATCCAGGCAAATATCAAAAACTTGGTGGTCGTATTCCAAAAGGTATTTTAATGGTTGGACCGCCAGGTACCGGTAAAACATTACTAGCTAAAGCCATTGCAGGTGAAGCAAATGTACCTTTCTTTAGTATTTCTGGTTCAGACTTTGTTGAGATGTTTGTTGGTGTGGGTGCTTCACGTGTCCGTGATCTATTTGAACAAGCCCGTAAACATTCGCCATGCATTATCTTTATTGATGAAATCGATGCTGTTGGTCGTAAACGTGGCGCCGGCTCAATGGGTGGTCATGACGAACGCGAACAAACTCTTAACCAAATGTTAGTTGAAATGGATGGTTTCGAAGCTAATAGTGGCATTATCATTATTGCTGCAACCAACCGTGTTGATATTCTAGATCCAGCCTTACTTCGTCCTGGTCGTTTTGACCGCCAAGTACAAATTGGCTTACCTGATATGAAAGGCCGTGAACAAATTCTAGCTGTTCATGTGCAAAAAGTGCCACTTGGTTCAGATGTCAATTTATCGGTGCTTGCTCGTGGTACCCCAGGTTATTCTGGTGCAGAATTGGCAAACCTAGTCAATGAGGCAGCACTATTTGCTGCTCGTCGTAACAAACGTTTAGTCACGATGGACGAATTTGAAGAAGCTAAAGATAAGATCAACATGGGGACAGAACGACGTTCGTTAACCATGACACAAGAGCAACTTATCTCAACCGCTTATCATGAGGCTGGACATGCTATTATCGGTTATTTAATGCCTGATCATGACCCAATCCATAAAGTAACTATCATCCCTCGTGGCCGAGCATTAGGGGTAACGTTCTTCTTACCTGAAGGCGATCGGGTTAGTGAAAGCCGAGAAAAATTAGAAGGTGATATCGCCACACTATATGGTGGACGTCTTGCCGAAGAACTGATTTATGGTGTTGATAAAGTTTCAACTGGAGCATCAAACGATATTAAAGTTGCCACTCAATATGCCAGAGCAATGGTTACCCAATGGGGCTTTTCTGATCGTTTAGGTCCGTTATTTTATGAAATGGATGATAATTCATCTTATGGCCGACCGAAAGATATCTCTGATGAAACTGCGCGAATTATTGATGAAGAAGTTAAAAAAATTATCGATCGTAACTTTGAACGAGCACGTAAAATTTTAACTGAAAATATGGACGTACTTCATGCGATGAAAGATGCATTAATGAAATACGAAACCATTGGCGCAAAACAAGTTGCTGATTTGATTGCTCGTAGACCAATTACTGCTCCAGAAGATTGGACTGAAAGTGATGAACAAGCAGCAAAAGAGATACCAAATGAGGGAACAGACATACCACCTCAATCAGAAAATTAATTACGACTAAATCTAAAACGCGCTTTGGCGCGTTTTTTATCATCCAACAGCAATTAATTTTGTAAAATAATAAACCAGTACTAACAATCATACTTCAGCAGTGCAATTAGCATTAAAAATATTAATAAAATAAGGCCTAAAATTATGGAAATTCGTTTTCAAAATCACGTAATGGATCTCTCTTTTCCTCAAGTAATGGGAATTGTTAATATGACGCCAGATTCTTTTTCTGACGGCGGTAATTACAACAATCTTGATGATGCTATGCGGCGAGTTGATAATATGATTCAAGCTGGGGCAACCTTTATTGATGTTGGTGGAGAATCAACGCGATCTGGTGCTGCTGATGTTTCGACCAGTGAAGAACTTGATAGGGTTATACCGCTAGTGGAAAAAATTGCTCGCTATTTTGACGTTTGGATTTCAGTTGATACATCAAAACCAGAGGTCATCACAGAAGCTGCTAAAGCTGGTGCACATTTAATTAATGATATTCGGGCATTAACTTTACCAGGGGCATTAGAAGCAGCACAACAAACTCAATTACCAGTATGTATTATGCATATGCAAGGTGATCCCAAAACTATGCAAAATGCACCTTACTACCAACAAGATATCTATCAAGAAGTCGATTCATTTTTTGCTGAGCATATTCAACGATGTGTAACAGCTGGCATTGCTCGGGAAAAAATCATCCTTGATCCGGGCTTCGGGTTTGGCAAAACGTTAGCCCATAACTATCGTCTATTGGCTACACTGGAAAAATTTCATCACTTCAATTTGCCTATTTTAGTTGGCATGTCAAGAAAATCGATGGTCGGACAAGTACTAAATGTTCCCCCTAAAGAACGTGTATTAGGTAGTGTTTCTTGTGCAGTTATTGCTGCAATGAAAGGAGCGCAAATTATCCGTGTTCATGATGTCAAAGAAACCTTCGATGCCATGCGAATAGTGCAAGCCACATTAGCAGAACAAAATCTATAAATTAGCTGGTATAGATGTAAAAAATATTAAGGAATCTATACCATTAACTTGCAAATAATATTTCTGTTTTATTACTAGCAATCGAATAACTTCAAAGGTAGGTAAATGCCTACCTTACCTATATTACAATAGTATTTATCTTCCGAATGACGCAGGTGAATTAAATTTAATAATTTAAAAAGTTAAAAATAATCTTGTAAAAAATATTGAGGAGTCTATACCACCATTTTCCTTTTTTAATAAGCAACGCCTTTACAATTTAAGATATATCGTTTAAAGCGATTAATATCCGCGATGAAAGTTAAATAATGATGGTAAATCTGTTTTTAACTAACCAAGATCGCTATAAATATAAACAATCCTATATAATTATTATTCATAAACGCTTTAAAACAATTTTTTCTATCACGGTCTTTGATTAACCATTGTTGATAAAAAAATAGCGATAAAGCGATGATTAAACCAATATAATAAAATTGCTGAAAATGATTGTTTATGCCGATCAATGCAAGGCAAACTAAGGTTATGATTTGCAGTAATCCAATAATAAACTTGTCATAGTTACCAAATAGGATAGCTGTGGACTTGATACCTATTTTAAGATCGTCATCGCGATCAACCATAGCATATTCGGTATCATAAGCTATTGTCCAACATACATTAGCCAGACACAGTAACCAACAAGTTATCGGAAATTGAGCTATTGTTGCCGCATAGGCCATCGGAATACCCCAACTAAAGGCAATGCCTAAAGTCACTTGGGGTAAATGTGTGTAACGTTTCATAAATGGATAAATCATTGCCGTGATTAATGCAAAACCAGCCATTAACCAAGTTAATTTATCCAAAGTAAGCAATAAACCAAGCGCAATAAGCAGTAATACGAATAAAGTGTATAACGCATTTTTTTCGCTCAATGCGCCACGAGCGAGAGGACGATTCTTAGTGCGTTCGACTTTACCATCAAAATGCCGATCAGCGTAATCATTAACCACACAGCCAGCAGAGCGCATAACGATCACGCCAACAACAAACACAACAACAACATGAATAGATGGCGTAGATGTAGCAAGCCAAATCGCCCACAATGTTGGCCAAAGTAGTAGTAAGGAACCAATTGGCTTGTCTAATCGCATTAGTTGTAAATAAGCTAACATAGGTTATCATTGTCTTGAATCATAATAGGCGGATTATACCTGTTCCTTAAAAAGCTGCAAACAACAGCTATCAATGCATATTTTGGCTTAAATAAATAAGTGAGCGCTTTATTTGCTATATAACCAGAGTTATACCATTTGCAAATATTGTTCAGCAATAATCGCTAATGCTCGATAAAATAGACTGACTTGATTTTGTTTTAAGCAATCCAAATACATTGGTGCCCAACTTAAAAGGTATTCGGTCATTAACTGCTGTGCAGCAGCAAATTGCTGCTTTTCTAGTAGTATCGCATATGCCATTAACATCAATCCAAACTGATCTTCTGGCTCATTCATACCCGTATTAAGAGTCAACCCTTGCTGCTGTAAAAATTCACGATAGCGTTCTTGTGATTCACCCATTAGTAGTTTTTCTTGATCTAAATAGACTGAACCCCAAGGTGGCGCCGACATAATGCCTTGCCCTTCAAATAATAGTGAAAATTGATATTCTATTTCTGGATGCTGTATCTGAGTGCTCAAGATTTGGCATTGTTCAGTTACTAATTGTTGGTTTGGCCAATTTGCTAACTGGTCTAGCTGTAATAATCCATCAATTAAACCAGCGACTTGTTTACTGGTAGGCGGATAATAAAAAAAAGCGCCTAATAATTTCGCCAACGTGATAGAAGTCAGGTTATCCAAATTATTCAATCCTATAATGATCAGCCAATTAATTATGCCATTACCATCAATTACCGCACAATTAAACGGTTATCATCCACAAATTATAAAAAGTTATACGTCCGCAAATTTCTGCGATAAATACGCCAATAAAAGCCAATAGATAAATCATTGTCTGATGTTGTTTTCTTAAAATAACAAATAAAACCAATGTGATAGAAATAATTAATAATGCGCACTGGGCTATTATCCAGCAATATTGATTAGAGGTTAAGTCTGGAGCAATTTCACTCATTAGCTTTAAGTAAGGCATTTTTAATAGCAGAATCAGTAAACTACCAATAAAAAAAGCACAATAACCTATTCGATATAGTCCTAACCAAGTAACGGCAATTCCCCCCAATACCAACATCGCAGTATACATTTGTATCGCTGTATAACAACTATTCCACGTTTTTATTGTTGCTAACATATAGGTTAATACGATGGTCCAAACAAAAAATAGGCTTAAAATAACCAAGATCATCGCCAATAAATAGTTTAAATGCGGTATACGGTTAATTTTTTGGCACAGAGGTTTGATGATTTGTAATTTGCTACTATTTGGATACAAGACAAAATAGTTAAGCAATACAAAAGCAAATGTCATAGCAAATAATAAGCCAAAGGTAAAAATTTCATTACTCATTGGTGAACGGCCGATACCAAAAATCACATTGAATGCGCGTAATGGTTGACCTAAATGAAATGATGCAATCGCCATACCAATCGCCATGAAAATTAACGCTACTGCATTAATTTTTTGAGTGATAGCTAATTTGGTTTTTGAACGATAAACAAGATAAAACAAGCTACTAAGTAGGATCATCCCTGCGGATAATTGCCCAAATATCGTAAAAAATACCAGTGGAAGTTCATGCATACTAGACCTCCTCAGGATTAAGCACTTTACCAAGCGAGTCACCCGATGCTTTAGCTTGCGCATGTGGCTTTATCACAATACTTGGTTTGGTTAAATCTGAACTAGGTAACGGAGCAATATCGCACTCATCACCATAACGTTGACGCAAGATATTAATGTCATCAAAATCCAAAGCGCGTTGAGGACAAGACTCAACACATACAGGTTTTAAACCTTGCGCTACACGCTCATAACAACCATCACATTTAGACATTACCTTTTTTTGATGATCATATTGTGGTGCTCCGTAAGGGCAACGCATTTCACAATAGCGACAACCAATACATACATCTTGATTGACTACCACTAACCCATCTTCTTGGCGTTTATGCATAGCGCCAGTTGGGCAACCTTGTACACAGGTCGGCTCTTGACAATGATTACAAGAGATCGACAAATAATAGGTAAATGTATCATTTTGCCAACATCCATCTACTTGCGCCCATGTACCACCGCCATATTCATAAACACGGCGGAAATGGACACCAAGCGCATTATCTTTTTCATCTTTACAACTTACTTGGCAAGTTTTGCAACCAGTACATTTGGTAGAATTAATATAAAAACCATATTGCATTTGAACCATCTCCTTCCGATTAAGATGCCGACGGCATAGTTGCTAATGGTTTAATTTCAACCAAATTGGTATGCTGAGGATTAGATTTAGCAAGCACAGATGGTCGTAAGGAGGTTAAACGATTAATGCAACCACCAATATCAATACCAGCAGCATTAGTCTTAGCCCATAATCCTTGCGGAAGAGCGATAATTCCCGGCAGTATCCGTGGTGTCACTTTAGCAGGAATGTAAAGTCGACCGCGGTCATTATAAACTTCAACCAATTGACCATGCTTTATCTGTCTTTGTTCTGCATCCACTGGATTAATCCAGAGACTACTAGCTACCGCTTCTCGCAGTTGCGGAAGATTACTATAACTTGAATGACAATGCCCTTTGATATGAAAACCGATTAGTTGTAGAGGATATTTCGCTTGTGTTTGCAGGTCTTCACTGCCCTCTATTGCCGGTAAATATGCCGGTATAGGATAAAGTTTATCATCGTCATCAAACTCCCATTCATTGGCAATTTTTGCTAATGCTTCTGAATAAATTTCGATTTTACCTGACGGCGTATTTAATGGATTTTTTATTGGATCATCGCGAAAAGCTTTTAATCCGATCTGTGCATCGCTATCAGCTAATTTACGATCAACAATCCCCATTCCATCTGTTTCGGCAAAAGTCGGTAAATTAGGATTGAGCTTACGCATTTTTTCATAACTATAAGTAATCCAATCATCTTGGCTCCGACCTTCAGTAAATTTATCTTTAACTGCCATTTTCGCTGACAATTCAGTCAAAACTTCATAAGCAGGACGATTTTGCCAAAGTGGTTTTATTGCTCGTTGCAAACGAATAAAATAATGATAAGCACCT
Source organism: Gilliamella sp. A7 (assembly GCF_002142015.1). NCBI lineage: Bacteria > Pseudomonadati > Pseudomonadota > Gammaproteobacteria > Orbales > Orbaceae > Gilliamella > Gilliamella sp. A7. Next base: position 17,249 of record NZ_NASN01000033.1, on the reverse strand, counting down.
GATGCATATGAATTATTGATTAAATCATTACTCTCTACCGATGAGACATCCGGTAACAGTAGATCCGCATATTTTGCTGAAGCAGTCATATGGGTATCCCAAACTAAAATAAATTCACATTTCGATTCATCTTGTAAAATTTGATGAGTCCGATTGAGATCGGCGTGTTGATTACCAATAACATTGCTAGCATAGCTCCAGATAAATTTAATACCCACATCTAATTTATCTTTACCTTTTATATAAGAATTTTTCGCAGTCATACTAAGCGGTTCATCAATTGCTTTCGTCCATAAAAAGAAAGGAATACTGGTTTTAACTGGGTTAACCATATTCAAGCCAGGCACAGGATAAGTTACGCTCCCCCCCCAAGTACCAATGTTAGTACCACGCTTACCAAACTGACCAGTGATAACTGGTAGAATCATAATCGCCCTTGTAGTATGCTCACCATTTTGCCAGCGCTGTGGCCCCCAACCTTGTGAAATCCATGCAGCTTTAGCATTAACAATATCTAATGCCAACTGCCGAATTTGTTTGGCTGGAATACCGGTTTTTTTAGCTGCCCATTCTGGCGTTTTTGCGGTTCTATCGTGCCCTAGTCCCAAAATATAAGATTTGTAATCGCTAAAAGGCGGAGCACTATCAGGTAATGTATCAGCATTCCAACCCACACAATATTGGTTAAGCATCGCCTCATCAACACGATCTTCTTCAAGCAACGCATAAATAATTGCAGCGACTAACGCAGCGTCAGTACCAGGAATAATCGGCAGCCACTCAGCATTATAACCAACGACACTTTCACTACGGCGTGGATCAATAATAATTACCCTTGCTTTACTTTGTGCTAATGCAGTATATAACTCAGCAACCTGCCCACCGCCCGACATTCTAGTTTCAGCAACATTATGTCCAAACATCACAACTAGATCAGAATGTTTGATTTGGTCTAGCAACGACTCTTTAGCATTACCATATATAAAAGGTTGCATAGCGGTGATCTGTCCACTTGAATAATCACCATGATAATTAAGGTGACCACCGATACAACTTAAAAATCGCTTACAGGCATTACGACCTGAGATATTTGCCCCTGTCGTACCTGTACCATATTGGTAATAAATAGCTTCATTGCCATAGCGATTAATAGTGTATTTGAGTTTTTCTGCTAATAGATCGATAGCTTCGTCCCACGAGATGCGTTTAAATTTGCCTTCACCTCGTTTACCGATTCGTAGCATTGGATATTTTAGCCGTTCCGGATCATAGGTACGCCAACGCACAGCTCGTCCTCGCAGACAAGGACGGATTTGATGTTGACCAAAGATCGCATCATTAATCCCATCTTCAGCAGATATTTTAGTAATAATATCGTTTTTAACATGTACTTTTAACGGGCAACGACTACCACAATTAACTAAACATGCACTATAAAAAATCTTTTCTTGATTCGTTGGATTAGGTACCGAGGTCTTGGCAAGATCTGCCTCTGGCGCGGCATAAGCAAAAGGTAATTGTAAATCATTGGTTAATGCGGCCACACCACCGATTGCTAATGACTTTTGTAAAAAGTCGCGCCGAGTTATCTGATTATCTGACTTGCTCATCCTATTCGCTTATTTATATTTGGCATGTCATTATCATAATACTACAGTTAAGATTATAAAACAGAAAAAAGACTAAAATCGAAACTAACTTAAAATAAATTAATGAAATAAGAATTATTATCAATAAAAAAATGGCTTTGCTTTTTATTATAAATTTAATTTCATGCATCTTAAGGAAAGATTGGTATAATAAGCCCATTTAATCGAATAAACAGAAAAGTTATGTCACAATCCACTTATAATGCAGTTGATATTGAGGTCTTAAAAGGGCTCGATCCTGTTCGTCATCGCCCTGGAATGTATACTGACACAGCTCGCCCCAATCATTTAGGGCAAGAGGTGATTGATAATAGTGTCGATGAGGCTATTGCTGGGCATGCTCGCCAAGTGAAAGTTACTCTTTATGAAGACAATTCACTTGAGGTTATTGATGATGGTCGCGGTATGCCTGTTGATATCCATCCTGAAGAAGGCGTACCGGCTATTGAACTATTACTTTGTCGCTTACATGCTGGTGGTAAGTTCTCCAACAAAAACTATCAATTTTCTGGTGGTTTACATGGGGTGGGTATCTCTGTTGTCAATGCCTTATCCAAACGCGTAGAAGTCACCGTAAATCGTGATGGACAAGTTTACCAAATCGCCTTTGAAAATGGTGATAAAGTTGAAGATTTACATGTAATTGGCACCTGTGGCCGACGAAATACTGGTACAAAAGTACGTTTTTGGCCTGATGAAAAATATTTTGATTCACCTCGCTTCTCAGTACCTCGCTTAACTCATTTGCTTAAAGCGAAAGCTGTACTTTGCCCGGGACTGGAAATCATTTTTAAAGACAAAATTAACAGTACTGAGCAACGCTGGTGTTATCAAGACGGTTTAAAAGATTATCTGATAGAGTCAGTTAGTGGTTACACATTATTACCAGAACAACCATTTACTGGTAGCCATACGGGTGAAACAGAAGCGGTTGAATGGGCATTACTTTGGTTACCAGAAGGTGGTGAATTGTTAACTGAAAGTTACGTTAACTTAATTCCTACTGTGCAAGGTGGTACCCATGTCAATGGTTTACGTCAAGGATTACTTGATGCCATGCGTGAATTTTGTGAGTTTCGTAATTTATTACCACGTGGTTTAAAATTGACCGCCGATGATATTTGGGAACGCTGTGCCTATGTGTTATCAGTAAAAATGCAAGAACCGCAATTTGCCGGTCAGACCAAAGAACGTTTATCATCAAGACAAAGTGCAGCTTTTGTTTCAGCTATTGTTAAAGATGCATTTAGCCTGTGGTTGAATCAAAATGTACAAATTGCCGAATTACTTGCTGAGATGGTAATTTCCAGTGCTCAAAAACGCTTAAGAGCATCCAAAAAAGTCATCCGTAAAAAACTAACCAGTGGTCCAGCTTTACCGGGGAAACTGGCTGACTGTGCATCACAAGATTTAAGTCGCACCGAACTATTTTTAGTCGAAGGTGATTCTGCTGGCGGGTCAGCTAAACAAGCCCGAGATCGTGAATATCAAGCAATTATGCCGTTGAAAGGTAAAATATTAAATACTTGGGAAGTCTCATCTGACGAAGTATTAGGATCGCAAGAAATTCATGATATTTCAGTAGCTATTGGTATTGATCCTGATAGTGATGATTTAAGTCAATTACGCTACGGTAAAATCTGTATTTTAGCCGATGCTGACTCAGATGGATTGCATATTGCCACGTTACTGTGCGCACTATTTGTTCGTCACTTTCGAGCCATGGTTGAACATGGACATATTTTTGTCGCCATGCCACCATTGTATCGTATCGATTTAGGCAAAGAAGTTCATTACGCCCTTGATGAAGAAGAAAAAGAAGGGATTTTAGATCAGCTTAAACGTAAAAAAGGTAAGCCAAATGTTCAACGTTTCAAAGGGTTGGGGGAAATGAATCCATTACAACTTCGCGAAACAACAATGGATCCTAACACCCGTAGATTAGTTCAGTTATCACTAGATAATGCCGAAGAGACAATGGCATTAATGGATATGTTACTGGCGAAAAAACGTGCTGAAGATCGCCGAGAATGGTTACAAGAAAAAGGTGACCAAGTTGAACTTGATGTCTAATATACAGAATAATTTAGAGGAACAATAATGAGTGAAATAACTCATGACGGAGTAGAAGTTCAGTCGCTACGAACATTTACCGAAAGCGCCTATTTAAACTACTCAATGTATGTCATTATGGATCGCGCATTGCCATTTATTGGCGATGGCTTAAAACCAGTACAACGTCGCATTGTTTATGCAATGTCAGAATTAGGGCTAAATGCTCAAGCAAAATTTAAAAAATCAGCCCGTACTGTCGGTGACGTTTTAGGTAAATACCATCCTCATGGTGATAGTGCCTGTTATGAAGCAATGGTATTAATGGCGCAACCGTTTTCTTATCGATATCCATTAGTTGATGGGCAAGGAAACTGGGGGGCACCCGATGATCCAAAATCATTTGCTGCAATGCGCTACACTGAATCACGTCTATCAAAATATGCCGAATTATTGTTAGGTGAGTTAGGACAAGGCACTGTTGACTATACGCCAAATTTTGATGGTACATTACAAGAGCCAAAAATGTTGCCAGCTCGATTGCCGAATATCTTATTAAACGGTACTACCGGTATTGCGGTAGGTATGGCAACCGATATTCCACCACATAATATTCGTGAAGTGGCGAATGCAGCTATTATGTTAGCTGATAATCCAAAAGCAACGCTTAGCGAAGTGATGGATCACATAAAAGGCCCTGACTTCCCAACAGAAGCTGAGATTATCACCTCTCCAGAAGATATCGCCAAAATTTATAAAACTGGCCGTGGCTCAATACGTATGCGAGCAGTTTGGAAAAAAGAAGATGGCGACATTGTTATTACTGATCTGCCTCATCAAGTTTCTGGTGCTAAAATTTTAGAGCAAATTGCTAGCCAAATGCGCGCAAAAAAACTACCGTTAATTGAAGACTTACGTGACGAATCCGATCACGAAAATCCGACTCGTCTGGTTATTGTGCCACGTTCTAATCGTGTAGATCTAGAGCAAGTAATGAATCATCTATTTGCCACTACTGATCTAGAAAAAAGTTATCGTGTTAATATGAACATGATTGGACTAGATAATCGTCCATCTGTTAAAGGATTGGTTGAAATCCTAACTGAATGGTTAGAATATCGACGCATTACCGTAACCCGTCGCTTAAATTATCGCTTAGATAAAATACTAAAAAGACTACATATTTTAGATGGTTTATTAATTGCCTTTCTAAATATTGATGAAGTGATTGAAATCATTCGTCATGAGGATGACCCAAAAGCAGAATTAATTCAGAGATTTGCCTTAAGCGAAACACAAGCTGAAGCTATCTTAGAATTAAAACTCCGCCATTTAGCTAAACTAGAAGAAATTCGTATCAAAGGTGAACAAGCCGAACTGGCTAAAGAGCGAGATCAACTGCAAGCATTATTAGCTTCACCAAGAAAGTTAAGTAATTTAATCAAAAAAGAGCTACAAGCTGATGCTGAAAAATATGGTGATGAACGTCGTTCACCAATTGTCGAGCGCAGTGAAGCCAAAGCAATTACTGAACAAGAGTTAATCCCTTCTGAACCTGTTACAATCGTATTATCAGAAATGGGTTGGGTTAGAGCTGCGAAAGGCCATGATATCGATCCTGTCGGATTAAGTTATAAAGCAGGTGATAGTTTTAAAGCCGCAGCAAAAGGTAAAAGTAATCAACCAGTGGTATTTATCGATTCAACTGGTCGCAGTTACGCTATTGAGCCAAGTACATTACCATCAGCTAGAGGACAAGGTGAACCTCTTACTGGTAAACTGGCATTACCAGCTGGCGCAACCGTTGAACATGTATTGATGTCAGGCAATGAACAACAAAAATTGTTACTTGCATCAAGTGCTGGATACGGTTTTATTTGTCAATTTAATGATTTGATTGCCCGCAACCGTAATGGTAAAGCGGTGATTAATTTATCTAAAGATGCACATACATTAGAACCAATAGAGATTTTATCAGAGGAAAGCTTGCTGTTATCAATTACTAAAGCAGGCAGAATGCTGATATTCCCAGTAAAAGATTTACCAGAATTATCTAAAGGTAAGGGCAATAAAATTATTTCACTCTCTGGAAGCGATGATAGCCTAGCTTATATGATGTTGATAACACCAGAAACATCTATAACTCTATATGTTGGTAAACGCAAGCTTACACTTTATCCAGCTGATTTACAAAAATTTAGAACGGAGCGTGCTCGTAAAGGCACATCACTACCACGTGGATTACAAAAAATAGATCGAATTGAGGTAAACGAATAGTATGTATTTGATCTGGTCCATTATTACCGGTTTAATACTGAGTTCAGTATTAAAATCTGGGTTGGGATTTATTCTCGGATTATTTATTGGCCCAATGCTATACCAAGCATTTGGCAATAAAATGACTGAGAGAAGGACACAGTCTAATCCAAACTTATACTTAACGGTTGTTTTTGAAGTATTAGGACATTTAAGTAAAGCTAAAGGAGTTGTTACTCAAGATGATATTAATCTTGCTCGGCAAGTTATGGAGCGACTCCAACTTGATGCGACAAGTCGTCAATTAGCACAAGAATCATTCAATCGTGGTAAAGCGAGTGATTACCCACTTAGATCACGATTAAGTGAGTTATATCACCAATATCGTTATCGACGTAATGTCTTAAATATCTTTTGCGAACAATTAATTCAAGCTGCTTTAGTTGATGGTCATTTAGATGACAAAGAATCGGAGATTCTTTTCATTGTTGCCGATGAGTTTCGTATTCCACGGCCGCAAATGGCAATATATATTCAAATGATGATGGGAAGCTTTCATTTCCGTCAAGAATATCAGTACAATCAACAAAACAGTCAACATCAATATCAACAAAATCATAATTATAGTGGTTACCAAAGCAGTACTCGGCAATCAGATTTAGCAAATGCTTATAAAATATTAGGAATAAATTCATCTGCTGAAATTTCTGAAATTAAAAGAGCCTATCGTAAATTAATGAATGAACATCATCCAGACAAATTGGTATCCAAAGGCTTACCAAAGGAGATGTTAGAAGCAGCCAAAAAGCGAGCACAAGAAATTCAAGCTGCTTACGATCTGATAAAATCATCACGTGGCTTTAAATAGAGATTACTATATATGATGCATTGGCGCTCAATTATAAGAATTATCGGTTTATTAATATCACTATTGTCAGTATTTATGTTAATACCTGCACTAGTGGCGTTAATATATCGTGACGGTGCCGGTGCTATTTTTGTTCGTTCATTTTTTGCGGCATTAATTTTAGGTGTGTTATTGTGGTTTCCTAATCGTCATCAACGCCATGAATTAAGTACTCGAGAAGGCTTTTTCATTGTTGTATTATTTTGGGTCGTTTTAGGCACTATCGGCGCATTCCCGTTCCTATTTGATAATCATATCAATCTTAATTTAACCACAGCTTTTTTTGAGTCTTTTTCTGGATTAACAACCACTGGCGCCACCACTATTGTCAATTTGGATCATTTACCCAAAGCGCTACTTTTCTATCGTCAAATGCTGCAATGGCTAGGTGGTATGGGGATCATCGTACTTGCGGTCGCAATTTTACCACTATTAGGGGTCGGGGGTATGCAGCTCTATCGTGCTGAAATTCCTGGTCCACAAAAAGATAGTAAAATGCGACCACGTATTGCCGAAACAGCAAAAACCCTCTGGTCGATTTACATTTTACTTACCACATTATGTGCAATAAGTTTGTGGTGTGCTGGAATGGATATCTTTGATGCTATTTCACATAGCTTTTCAACGATATCAATGGGTGGTTTTTCTACCCACGATAACAATTTAGCTTATTTTAATAGTGCAACAATTAACTATATTGTTACCTTGTTCCTCATTTTGTCAGGATGTAATTTTGCTCTACATTTTGCTACGTTAAGTGGTATCTCAGTGAAAGTGTATTGGCGTGATCAAGAATTTAGAACCTTTATCTTTATTCTGCTTATCTTAATTATTATCTGCGCTTTAGTGATCTATATTTATCAGCCACAACGCCATCTTAGTGTCGACAAAATTGTTTTACAAGTTGTGTCTGTTTCAGCAACAGTAGGCTTTACCGTCGACGATATTAATACTTGGCCATCATCATTACCCATCTTTTTATTATGTGCTTCGTTTATTGGTGGCTGTGCTGGTTCTACTGGTGGTGGACTAAAAGTTGTTCGGGTACTGCTACTATTTATGCAAGGTTCACGAGAGTTAAAACGACTTATTCACCCTAATGCAATTTATACTTTAAAACTCAATAATCGTGTGGTACCAGAACGTATCATTGAAGCGGTATGGGGATTCTTTTCTGCCTATGCATTAGTATTTCTAGTGAGTTTATTTATTATTATGGCAACAGGAATTGATGCAACTGACTCATTTTATATTGTTGCTTCATCGCTAAATAATTTAGGCGTTGGCCTTGGTAGTGTTAGTGATAATTTTGCTCATGTCAGTGATATAGTGAAATGGGTCATGGTCGTTGACATGTTATTTGGGCGACTAGAAATATTTACTTTATTAGTTTTATTCACGCCAACATTTTGGCGAAGTTAATTTTTACGCCTAATAAAGGCTTTTAATCAACAATTTTCGATAAAATAGTCAAAAATTTAAATATTTTATTGATTATTTTGCTAATTACAGACAGAATTACCAAGCAGCATGTGCTGTGATCATTAGAGGTAATCACCTGACATATGGAATGGATCATGGATCCTACAATCTGGATTGGTTTATCCACTCTAGTTGTACTTGAAATCGTCCTTGGCATTGATAACATTGTTTTTATTGCCATTCTTGCCGAGAAACTTCCGCCTCAACAACGAGATAAAGCACGCATTACAGGCCTTGCTTTTGCATTAATAACCCGAATATTGTTATTAATGTTTACTGGCTGGTTAGTTACTCTCACCACCCCACTATTTTCTATATCAGGTATTAGTTTCAATGCTCGGCAATTAATTATGTTGCTTGGCGGAATATTTTTGCTGTTTAAAGCAACAATGGAACTCAATGAGCGTTTAGAAGGTGCATCACACGAGGATGGCAAACCGAAAAAAACCTCACATTTTTGGACCGTTGTTGCGCAAATCGTGGTACTTGATGCCGTATTCTCACTTGATTCAGTCATTACTGCAGTGGGAATGGTTGACCATATACCCGTTATGATTATCGCAGTTTGTATCGCCATTGCGATTATGATGGTGGCAAGTAAACCATTAGCCTATTTTGTTAACTCCCATCCAACGATTGTTATTTTATGTTTAAGCTTTTTATTGATGATTGGCTTTAGTTTGGTTGCCGAAGGTTTCGGTTTTGTCATTCCAAAAGGCTATTTATATGCAGCTATCGGCTTCTCGATTATGATTGAATTCTTTAATCAACTAGCCATATTTAACCGTCGAAAAGCATTAAACAAAAAACCTCTACGTGAACGTACCGCCGAAGCTATTTTACATTTACTTAAAGGCGATGCTGAAGAAGATCCCGATAGCCATACCATTGATGTGGTATCTGATAATAATAAAAAAACCTCAGTATTTAATCATCAAGAATTAAATATGGTTGAGCGAGTATTAGGTTTAGCTCAACGTTCAGTAAGCAGTATCATGACATCTCGATTAGATGTTGATATGGTCAATATCAATGATGATCGAGAAGTAATATTAAAAGAAATTTTTGACAATCCTCATTCACGTTTAGTAGTGACTGATAATGCTTCAATTGATGAACCATTAGGTATCATTCAAGTTAATGATCTGTTAAAAGATATTTTACAAAATAAACAACCCTTTGATATTAATTCATTAATCAAACAACCATTAATTTTTCCTGAAACAGTATCTTTACTTGTAGCACTGGAACAATTCAAAAAAGCCAAAACTCATTTTGCTTTTGTGGTTGATGAATTTGGATCAATGCAAGGTGTGGTGTCAGTAACCGATGTTATTGAAACTATTGCCGGTGACTTTCCAACTGAAGAAGAAGAGATCGATGCTAAACATGACATCCAATGTTTAGATGATGATAGTTGGATTGCAAATGGCTATATCCCAGTAGAAGAATTAGTCAGATTTGTACCAATTCCGATTGATGATAAGCGAGAATATCATACCCTTGCCGGATTATTGATGGAAAAAGCCCAACATCTACTCAATGTTGGTGAAACCATACAGATTGGTGACTATCTATTTGAAGTTACCGAGATTGAAAGTCATCGGATTTTAAAAGTAAAAATTACTAAAAATAAATTAGCTATTTTGGATAAATAAATTATTGATAATTAACATTTAATTCAATTCACCATAAAATAGCTGAAAATTATGTTAGCGTTAATTTATAGGCATTATTGATCGCTAATTAAACGTTATTTGTTGTTTAGAATAACGCTTGACCAAAATAAATTACTGGCAATAATAGCGCTGTGCTTTAACGTTTTTTAAAGATATGAAGTAATCACTTTATATCTTTTTTATTTTTACCGTAAATTCACTTCGGTAAAAATAAAGATATAAAATTATATCAAAATGGATCACTATCAACCTAAATTGGGCTTTAATTTATGAATTCACTATTCGAAAAAATCTTTCAATTAAAAGAGAAAAAAACCACCCCTGGTACCGAGTTTATCGCCGGTTGTACCACCTTTTTAACCATGGTTTATATCATCTTTGTTAATCCTTCAATCTTATCTGCAACAGGAATGGATAAATCAGCCGTGTTTGTTCTAACTTGTGTTGTCACCGCTTTTGCGACAATTATGATGGGATTATTTGCCAATCTACCGATTGCTTTAGCACCTGCCATGGGGCTAAATGTCTTTTTTGCTTATGGAATATGCGGTGCAATGGGCTATTCTTGGCAAGTTGGGATGGGAGCGATATTTTGGGGATCATTGGTCTTTTTTGCATTATCACTATTTAAAGTCCGCCATTGGTTAATCGAACATATTCCACAATGTTTGCGCGCTGGTATTAGCGCTGGCATTGGCTTATTTATTGCCTTTATGGGATTCCAAAATATGGGGATTGTAGTGGCATCGCCTGCTACATTACTAACCTTAGGCAATATTTTGTCACTTAAAGTCTTATTAGGTTCGCTTGGATTTTTTATTATCGTTATCCTTGCTACCCGCAATTTTCATGCTGCCGTGTTAGTTTCAATTCTTGTCGTTACCCTACTAGCGCTATGGCTTGATCCAAATATTAGTTATCAAGGAATTGCAGCAGTTCCACCGAGTGTTGGCAGCGTTGTTGGCCATGTTGACCTTGCTGGTTCACTGAATATTGGTATCCTCGGGGTAATCTTTTCAGTAATGATTGTCAGCTTGTTTGATTCATCGGGTACTATTTTAGCTTTAACCGATAAAGCAGGACTTTCTGATGAAAAAGGTCGTTTTCCTAAAATGCGTCAAGCTTTATTAATTGATAGTTTCAGTTCTTCACTAGGTGGGTTATTTGGTACTTCATCTGTATTAACTTACATTGAAAGTTCCGCTGGCATTTCAGTTGGTGGACGTACTGGTTTAACTGCAGTAGTGGTTGGTCTATTATTTTTAATGATGACTTTCTTATCACCTTTAGCACATTTAGTACCACCTTATGCCACATCAGGTGCACTAATTTTTGTTGGTATCTTAATGGTATCAAGTTTAATGAAAGTTAACTGGTCTGATTTAACTGATGCAACACCAGCATTTATTACCGCATTAATGATGCCATTTGCTTTTGCTATTACTGAAGGGGTCGCACTTGGCTTTATCTCTTATGTAATATTGAAAACATTTACTGGTAAATTTAAAGAATTAAACCTTTGTGTAATAGTTTTTGCACTACTGTTTGCTTTAAAATTCATCTTTATCGATCATCATTAATTTCATCAAACTATTTCTACCATTAACATGGTAGAAATAGCTTCTTCCCCCATAAAATTATGCCATCTGAAATTTCAAACAGACTACATCAATCATTTCACCTTATTTAAACCCTTTATAGAATTTGATCTACGTCACAACAAACAAAAAACAAAAAATATAAAATCACTACAAGAAATTGCACAATTTAGCCTTTAAAAAATCTACAGGCAAAAGCATGTAGCTGTGAACGAGAACAATTATAACATATTGTTAATAAATCTATTTTTGGCTAAAAAATCATTGTGTATTTACCTATCAGAACGATTATATTTATAGTTCCGATAGCTGCATAATGGAGGCAGGTATGTATATTGGTATTGATTTAGGCACCTCTGGTGTCAAAGTAATTTTAATGGATGAAAAACAACGCATTGTGGCATCAAATACAAAGTCACTCACCGTATCTCGTCCTCACCCATTATGGTCAGAACAAGATCCCCAGCAATGGTGGCAAGCCACAGATTCAGCACTACAAGAACTTAGCAATAAGCATGACTTAACACAAGTCAAAGCAATTGGCTTAAGTGGACAAATGCATGGAGCAGTACTATTAGATAGTTCATCTCAAGTATTAAGACCTGCAATTTTATGGAATGACGGTCGTTGTGATATTGAATGTCATGAATTAGAACAATTAGTGCCAAATTCTAGAAAAATTACTGGCAATTTGATGATGGCAGGTTTTACTGCACCCAAAATAAAATGGGTGCAAAAACACGAACCCGAAATATTTGCCAAAATAGATAAAGTACTTTTACCAAAGGATTATTTACGCTTCAAAATTACAGGCGAATATGCATCAGATATGTCTGATTCTGCTGGCAGCATGTGGTTAGATGTTGAAAAACGTGATTGGAACGATCAATTGTTAAATGCTTGTGGTTTAAGTCGACAACATATGCCAACCTTATTTGAAGGCAATCAAATAACGGGTTATATTACTGATGATATTGCTAAACGTTGGAATATAAATTCAATTCCAGTTATTGCCGGTGGTGGCGATAATGCTGCCGGTGCTATCGGTGTTGGTCTTTATCAACCAGGACAAGCAATGCTTTCACTTGGTACTTCAGGGGTTTATTTCGCCGTTACTGATCGGTTTATCAGCCAACCTGAACAGGCAATTCATAGCTTTTGCCATGCATTACCTAATCGTTGGCATCTTATGTCGGTTATGTTAAGTTGTGCTTCATGTCTTGATTGGGGATGCCAATTGTTAGACATTAAAGATGTTGCTACATTATTTAGCTTAATAGAAGAACAACCATCTGACGATAAACCGCCAGTCTATTTTTTACCTTATCTATCAGGTGAAAGAACACCACATAATAACCCTGAAGCTAAAGGCGTATTTTTTGGCTTAACCTATCAACATAATAAAGTCGATTTGGCTAAAGCAATCTTGTTAGGTGTAAGTTATGGCCTAGCAGATGGTATAGATGTGGTAAAACAAAGCGGCATTTCACCAGATAAAATTATTGTTATTGGTGGCGGAGCTAGAAGTAAATATTGGCGCCAATTAATTAGCGATATCTCTGGTTATACTATAGTTTATTGTGAGGGTGGCGAAGTTGGTCCCGCTTTAGGCGCCGCTAAACTGGCACAAATAGCTTGTAACCAAGATAGTGATTTAGGGCAATGGTTAACACCATTACCAACCATTCAAACTCACCAGCCAGATAGGGAGAAACACGAATATTACCAACAACAGCGGGCTATGTTTAGAAACATCTATCAACAATTAAAACCGCTAATGTCTTGATATTAAAAAGCAGAAGATCTTTTATAACACTCTTCTGCTTTTTAGCGAGTTAATAAATCTATTTTTTAATGTTATGTTAAGTTGATTATAGTAAATTAAGATTGGTAAACTTACTTCTGAAATCCTTCAACGTCATGCTATATAACTTTTTAAATAAAAATATTGCACTGATGGATAACCACATTACTCAAATATTGCTTGAATCGACAATAAAGGTTGAATTAATAAATATTTAGCTTGATTAAAATTTCGCAAAAAAATTTAACAAAAGCACCAATAAAATAAAAAAATGTATTTTTATTTCGCATTTATTCATGCATAAAAATTATTGATAAATAACATAAAGAACCTGTGCTAATACTTGACATTATAGCTATTGAGGTCTAGAATCTTGCGACCCAAAACTTATATAAATAGGCTTTGGGCTACAGTTATTAATTACGTATCTAAAAAGCAATTTTTAAATTTATTTTAATTAATCAGGAGCTTATTAATGGCAACAATTAATCAGCTGGTACGCAAACCAAGAGCACTAAAGGAAGCGAAAAGTAACGTTCCTGCACTTGAAGCATGCCCGCAAAAACGAGGTGTATGTACACGTGTTTACACCACTACACCTAAAAAACCAAACTCAGCATTACGTAAAGTATGCCGTGTACGTTTAACCAACGGTTTCGAAGTAACTTCTTACATCGGTGGTGAAGGTCATAACTTACAAGAACATAGCGTGATTTTAATCCGCGGTGGTCGTGTTAAAGATTTACCTGGTGTTCGTTATCACACTGTTCGTGGTGCATTAGACTGCGCAGGTGTTAAAGATCGCAAACAAAGCCGTTCTAAATACGGTGTGAAACGACCTAAAGCTTAATGGAACTCCGTTAAGTAAGGCCAAACTATATAAATTCCATATAACTCATTTGAGTTTTGGGTAAACCTGAAAATTTGTAACATATAAACGGAGTATTCCAATGCCACGTCGTCATGTTGTCGGTCAAAGAAAAATTTTACCTGATCCGAAATTCGGTTCAGATTTGCTGGCGAAATTTGTAAATATTTTAATGATAGATGGTAAAAAATCTGTCGCAGAATCAATCGTATATTCAGCTCTTGATAAATTAGCTGAGCGTAGTGGAAAAGACCACTTAGCAGCTTTCGAAGTTGCATTAGATAACGTAAGACCAACTGTAGAAGTTAAGTCTCGTCGCGTTGGTGGTTCTACATACCAAGTTCCTGTTGAAGTGCGTCCTGTTCGTCGTAATGCACTTGCAATGCGTTGGATTGTAGATGCTGCACGTAAACGTGGCGATAAATCAATGGCATTACGCCTAGCGAATGAACTTATGGATGCTTTTGAAAACAAAGGCACCGCTGTGAAAAAACGCGAAGATGTTCATCGTATGGCTGAAGCTAATAGAGCGTTTGCACACTATCGTTGGTAATTTAAGCGCTTATATAAGACGCTTGAAATTAGACTGATAATTAATAGTTATTATCAGTCCCCCCAAAGATATTTTATAAGCAAACGATTCTAAATAGAGGATTAATATGGCTCGTACAACCCCTATAGCACGCTACCGTAATATCGGTATCAGTGCACATATTGACGCAGGTAAAACTACGACAACTGAACGTATTTTGTTTTACACTGGCGTAAGTCACAAAATTGGTGAGGTTCATGATGGTGCAGCTACCATGGACTGGATGGAACAAGAACAAGAACGTGGTATCACTATCACTTCTGCGGCAACTACTGCATTCTGGTCTGGTATGGGTCAACAATTTGAACCACACCGAATCAATATCATCGACACCCCGGGACACGTTGACTTCACAATCGAAGTTGAACGTTCTATGCGTGTTTTAGATGGTGCGGTAATGGTTTACTGTGCGGTTGGTGGTGTTCAACCTCAATCAGAAACAGTATGGCGTCAAGCAAACAAATATAAAGTTCCACGTATCGCTTTCGTAAACAAAATGGACCGTATGGGTGCTAACTTCTTACGTGTTGTTGATCAAATCAAAACTCGTTTAGCAGCTGTACCAGTTCCATTAGTATTACCTATCGGTGCTGAAGAAGGCTTTACTGGTGTAGTTGATTTACTTAAACGTAAAGCAATTAACTGGAATGATGCAGATCAAGGTGTAAGCTTCACTTATGAAGATGTTCCTGCAGATATGGTTGAGCAAGTCGAAGAATGGCGTGCAAACTTAATGGAAGCAGCAGCTGAAGCAAATGAAGAGTTAATGGAAAAATACCTTGGTGGTGAAGAGTTAACTGAAGAAGAAGTTAAATTAGCATTACGTGAACGTGTGCTTGCTAACGAAATCATCTTAGTAACTTGTGGTAGTGCCTTTAAAAACAAAGGTGTTCAATTCATGCTTGATGCAGTAATTGAATATTTACCAGCACCAACTGATGTTCCTGCAATCAAAGGTGAATTACCAAATGGTGAAGCAGCAGAGCGTCATTCAAGTGATGATGAACCATTCTCATCATTAGCATTTAAAATCGCAACTGACCCATTTGTTGGTAACTTAACATTCTTCCGTGTTTACTCTGGTGTAGTAAATTCTGGTGATACTGTTCTTAACTCTGTTAAAGATAAAAAAGAACGTTTTGGTCGTATCGTTCAGATGCACGCTAACAAACGTGAAGAAATTAAAGAAGTTCGTGCAGGTGACATTGCAGCAGCTATCGGTCTTAAAGACGTAACAACTGGTGATACATTATGTGCTGAAAGTGCTCCAATTATTCTAGAAAGAATGGAGTTCCCAGAGCCAGTAATTTCTGTTGCAGTTGAACCAAAAACTAAAGCTGACCAAGAAAAAATGGGTATTGCTTTAGGTCGACTAGCACAAGAAGATCCTTCATTCCGTGTTCACACTGATGAAGAATCAGGTCAAACTATCATTTCTGGTATGGGTGAACTTCACTTAGAAATCATTGTTGACCGTATGAAACGTGAATTTAAAGTCGAAGCAAATGTTGGTAAACCGCAAGTTGCTTACCGTGAAACAATTCGCAATGAAGTTGAACAAGAAGGTAAATTTGTTCGTCAGTCTGGTGGTCGTGGTCAATATGGTCATGTATGGTTAAAAATCAAACCATTGGAAGCTGGTGGCGAAGGCTACAAATTCAACAATGAAATTGTTGGTGGTGTGGTTCCTAAAGAATACATCCCTGCAGTTGATAAAGGCTGTCAAGAACAAATGAAAAATGGTGTTCTTGCTGGTTACCCAATTGTTGATGTTGAAGTTACCATCTTTGATGGTTCTTACCATGATGTCGACTCGTCAGAAATGGCATTTAAAATTGCTGGTTCAATGGCATTTAAAGATGGCTTCATGAAAGCTAAACCTGTGCTTTTAGAACCTATCATGAAAGTAGAAGTTGAAACCCCTGAAGATTATATGGGTGACGTTATCGGTGACTTAAACCGTCGTCGTGGTATGATCGAAGGAATGGAAGATACTGCAACTGGTAAAACAGTTAAAGCACAAGTTCCACTTTCAGAAATGTTTGGTTATGCAACAGACCTTCGTTCACAAACCCAAGGTCGTGCTTCTTACTCAATGGAGTTCTTGAAGTACAATGAAGCGCCAACCAATATTGCAACTGCAATTATTGAAGCTCGTAAAGCGAAATAATTATTTATATAAATAAGTAACACTTCCCTATTGTTAGGGAAGTGATTTAATAAAGGAACATTAAGATGTCTAAAGAAAAATTTGAACGTACAAAACCCCACGTTAACGTTGGTACAATCGGCCACGTTGACCATGGTAAAACAACTTTAACTGCAGCGATCACATCAGTATTATCTAAAAAATACGGTGGTC
>NZ_NASN01000032.1:0-26094 GCF_002142015.1 Gilliamella sp. A7 | reverse complement strand
ATTTTGGTGATGATGATGGCGATGGATACGATGATGTAGCCGGTGAAGTTATCGCAACAGCGAGTGGTGATATAGGCGTTAAATGGGAAAACATTAATGGTATTGATGTGACCGATACCGTTAAAAATAATGCCTATAGTAAATTTATTGAATGTGATAGTCCTTATAAATTAACCATAACAGCAACAAATGGTGAATTAAAAACCCAATATGGTGAGCCGAATAAAAGTAGTTTTATGGGCGGTAGCCATAGTTATTATATAAATCCTAAAGTCGAACCCCATGTCTGTTATGCCCAACCAAGTCCATTATTTGATGATGGTTCTCAATTATATGCTGGTGCTATGCATATGCTTGATGGGACTGGCTGGGATTCGAGTACGATTGACTGGGATTATAGAGGTTATCCAAGTAAAGGATTTAAGAGTTATGGTGCACGTAATAGTGGTAATTATGATGGTAAAAATTCAGTTTATACAAATAATTTTCCAAGTACAGGGTCTAATGGATTATATTTTTATTTGTTATTGGCAGGAATAAGTCCTGAGGCCGTGATCGCAGCTAATGGCAGTAGCATAAGCGCTGTAGAAGGTGGTAATGTCAGATTAAGCTTAAGTACGGGAATAACTCTTTGGGATCATCAAAGCGGAGTGCTAGATAATTTTTCAACAATGTTTCCTTATCTATCCCCATTATATGGTGTCCCACAAAAAGGATTAAAGATAACCTTAAATGGTCCTCGGGCAACGTCTAATGATAAAAATTTTAGTCCTTCCACTTTTAGACTGTATGCAGATAGTAAAAAAAGTAAAATACTTTATGAGTTTAAGTTGATGCGTTGGTATATTCCTACTGATATAGCCTATCCAAATGATATAACTAAAGAAAATGTATCGATATATCAAGCAAAAGGTCAAGAAGAGTGTCGTCGATTAGGTAAAGGTTATCGGTTAACCGAAATGTATGATTTGACTTATGACGTCTATTGGGAGATGGGAAACAAATTGGGTCCTACAGTAGGCTCTGCTCTTCGCCAGTTAAGTTACCGTAAAGATGGCGAATGGGTCAGTGGAATAATCAATGAATGGGGATGTTTATACAACAATGGTCGTTCGAGATGTCGCAATTATCCTGATAGTGATTGGTCACATGATTATTATTTGATTGCGACTACCAACATTGTGGAAGTTAGAGTTTGGAAAAATAATCGTATAGCTTCATGGCATGTTTCGGCGGAAGGTGGCGAAGCGGGCGGTGGCTCATTACCTCATTATATAGCTTGTGTTTCTCCTTGATAGCTATTCGTAAAACATTAGTCTTACAATCTTGATATAAAAGGGTATTGATATATAAAGCAGGTTTATTTTTTACGCGTTTATAATGAGGGTAGCTTTATTGTACTGCATTAAAGGCCATAAATTAAAAGTAAGATTGTTCATAACAAAAAATATGGAAATGATTTGATAGCAAATTTTGGATTTCCATTAGAATGAATTAAGTAAGTGCCAGCCAAATGCGTTATTATCGTCATTTGGTGCAGAACTATCGTCTAAACAATAAACAAGATTAAAGTAAAATATAGAGTGTTTTATTTAGCTTAAATCGCAAATAAATTAATTAGTTAAGTGATTTGGAGCTGGATAATTATCCTTTTAAAGTTGGTTTAATCTTTATCAAAAGTTTGGAAATGTATCATTAAATAATGAACATTGAATTATTAATTCATTTTAATAAAAATATCTAAGGAAAAGGGTTTTTTAGCGATTTAACAAATAAACTTTTATTTAATCGCGGAGCCTTTTTTAGGGATGAAAAAATTTTGCATATCAACTTGTTCATGTTGCAAAAGCCAAATTTTTTTGTCAATTCCACCTGCATAACCTGTTAAGTTACCATTGGCTCCAATCACCCGATGGCAAGGAATAATAATTGATAAAGGATTGTGACCAACCGCGCCTCCAACAGCTTGACTGGACATATGTGGCTTATTACATTTCAATGCCACTTGTTTTGCGATATAGCCATAGGTAATGACTTCGCCGTAAGGAATTTGCGCTAATATGTCCCACACCATATACCTAAATGCGCTACCTTGAGGAGCAAGTGATAATTGCTTTATAGATGGTTTTTTTCCTAGAAAATAGTCGTCTAACCATTTTTTAGTTTGATTAAATATTGTTAAATTAGATTTTTCTTGTTTGGTCGCATTAACAATTTGGCCAAAATATTTTTGCCCTTCAATCCAGGCGCCAATTAATTTATTGTGCTGGCTAGCTAATGTTATCAATCCCATTGGGGACGAATAGTTGCTAATATAAAACATGAAAAATCCTGATATTACTGATTAAGCGATACTTTATTATAACCAGTTAATGTAATTTAAGTAGTAAAAATAGTTGTTTATTTTAGATTGTTCAATTAAGTAGTTATAAAAATTTTTTCTTTTTTTATATTATCTGCAATAAATAATTTTAAATGAAAATTTATTAATACTATTTTATGTATTAATACTGAAAGCAAAGTGATTAACCATAGTAGAGTGAATAGAATATGACTCAACAATAATAAAAAAAAGACTCACGTTAGTGAGTCTTTTTATAAAGATTATTTGCTAGCTTTGCCTTTTTCTACATAGCTCATATCACCTAATGATTCAACGATAAATTTACCATCATCGGTATAACGGATTTTAGTTACGCTAGCGTTTCCAAGTCCACTCGTGATTGGTTTGTCTAACATCTCTTCAACCATTGCCATAATAGCCATACCGTGAGAGACAACCAATACATTACCACCACCTTTTTCTTGAGCAGATTTAGCAATAACTTTTAATGATGCTTGCATTCGAGTTTTAACGGCATTATAGTCTTCTGCTTGGCCTGATTTCTCAACAGCTTTGATCGCATCCATCATTTTTTTAAGGGTAACTTTACCTTTAGCTAAATCAGCCATTAAGGCTTTGTCTGATTCATAACCTAGATGTTGTGCTGCTGGGTTCCACATGTTTGGATCAAGATCACCTTCAAAATCACCAAAACAAGTTTCACGCAGACTTTCCATTTCATTAATGCTTAATTTAGTTTCACCTTTAGATTCAAGTACAATTCTTGCTGTTTGTCTAGCACGACCAGAGTCACTTGAATATACCGAAATAAAATTAATATCTTTTAAACCTCGGCCAAGTTGCTCTGCAACCTCAATACCCGGTTTAGTAAGTGGGGTGTCTGACCATCCTTGTGCACGATGGACATTATTAAACATAGTTTTGCCATGACGAGTGAAATAGATATTCACATCGGCAGCAACAGTTTGTGCTATTGAAGCAGTAAGAATTGCGGTTAATCCAATAAATTTAATAAGTTTTTTCATAGTTTCGTCCTTTTATAACAAGTTAAATCGATAATCAATAACGGTTTCTGCTGATAATGTTGGTGAACGTTGTACATGCCCGTCTCTCAATTTAGGGGTAATATCTTTGCTGCTCAGGGTTTTATAAGACCAACCATAACCAAATTTTGACAAAATAGACAGATTTTTAAATGTTCCGCTGGTTGGTTTCCAGATGTTAAACACATTGATTTCACCATTTTTTAAGGTTTCATGTTTATAGTTAAATTCACCATAGTTTAGGTATAAACCAGTAGTATTATCTTTAAAGAAGTCATAACCCAACACGCTGGATAATACTACTTCACCATCACGCATATAGTCGGCACCTGCAGCAGCCATACCATTATAACGGCCACGGTTATTTTTACCTATGTGACGACCATAATAACCAATAGCACCTTTGCGATTGGCATCGGTATAAGCAATACCAAATTTAGCGCTCCAGTCTGCTTCTTTCCATTCTACATCGGCTGCATAATGCCACGCTGAATCATCAAAATCACGCACATTGGCTTTCATTTTGTCATGATTTTTAAGCGCAGTACTGCCATAGATTTGTGAACCAAAGTTTAGTTTTTCCATTGGTTTATATGAAAACTCAATTGCATGACGATTAATATAATCTTTGGCAACACCATAAGAGTAGTCAAGTTTAATTACTTTATCGTTATAGGCGATTTCAGCAGTTTTGATATTATCAATTACGGACTTTCTATCTAAACTATAAAAATGTACTTTTTTAGCCGATTCACGTGGTAAAGTGCTATCGATATAAGCTAAAGATAGTGCTAAATTAGAATATCTAAGTGTTCCGCTATAACCGAGATAACTGTTACGGGTTAAATGTTGCGATGAACTAATTACCCCCATGTCTTTTAAACTATGCCAACCAGCTTTACCATTAAAATTAATATCTTTATTACCAAGTTTGACTTTAACATAACGTTGCGTAAATTTGTTAAAACCATGAGCATTGTGTTTATCCGCTTTTTTGCCATCGTTATAAAGTAAGTTACGAGTAGCAAAGTAATCACTGGCTCCAAGTTTGATGACATTGTCATAAGTAACATCAAATCCCAAGATATCTAACCAATAACCTGACTTATAGTTAAATGTTAATGCTTGTCCCCACGCACTATGAACTTCTTTGGGTTGTGATGCGTTTTCTTTTAAATACTTCCAATGATTACGAGTCGAAAATTCAAATTTGCTATCTTTGAAAAAACTGTTATCAGTATTCAGCGAATTTGTTTCAGCTGCAATAGCTGAAAAACATATAATATTCAGTAGCGCTAGTGGAAGGTACTTTATTTTCATTGTTATATCCTATTTTTATTTTTCCAAAAAAAAACCTAAATACCGCCCAGAAACCTATCGGTTGAGCTGATATTTAGGTTTTGCCTGCCTAAGCAGTAACAATCCTATTTTGCTAATTTAATTCCAAATTATCTAATTTTATTTAGATTATAGTTATTTGCTTGCCTCCAATTGCTTATTTATTTAATGATAATTTACCTTGATTGACATACTCCATATTGCCGATTTCAACGACACTATATTTACCGTTTTGATACACGATTTTAACCACAGTAGCATTTGACAATGGTTTGTTTTTATTTGGGTTATCGGTTAAATCAGAAATCATAGCTTGCATTGACATACCAGATGAAATTGCCAAAATATTTTTTTGATGATTATCTTGGGCTGTTTTTACAATGCTGTGCAGAGCATTTTGGGTACGCTCTTTAACCTTGTCAAAGTTTTCCGCTTGCTGTTTAGGGTCACTCTTAGCGATGGCATCAGTTAGAGTTGCCACGGGAATTTGTCCTTCCACATAACTTTTATAGAAGCTATCAACAGATTTATAACCAAGTGATTTCATGGATGCTGATACCATTTTGGTATTACTTCCACCTTCAAATCCGCCATAAAATACTTCACGTAAACCTTTTAATTCTTGGATCTGGTAATCTTTAACACCTTTTTGCTGTAACAAAACTTGCATTGTTTCACGCTGACGTCCAGCATCACTAGTGTAATAAGCATCAAATTGAATCTGTTGCTCTTTAAAACCTTCACCTAAATATCGAGCAACTTCAATACCTTTGTCAGTTAACGGTGAATCAGCCCAACCTTGTACCAGATCATAGGTATTAAATAAGGTTTTACCATGTCGAGCAAAATAAATATTAATGGCATCATCACTATTATTGCTTGTGGTATTATTTGCTTGACTACTACACCCAGTTGCAAGTGTTGTTAATAACAGTGCACTGGTAGTTAATACCGCTTTAATTGTTTTATTTTTCATCTTTAGCCTCATATGGCATTATCATTAGTATGATGAGTAAAATAACCGGTAGGGCAGAGGACCTACCGGAATCATCATTATTTTAAATTAGCACCTTTCGATGAAATGACCGACTGATACCAATAAAAACTTTTCTTTTTATAGCGTTGTAGCGTCCCAGAACCGTCTTGATTTAAATCAACATAGATAAAACCATATCGTTTGGTTACTTCTGCTTTGGATGCACTAATTAGGTCAATTGGTCCCCAACTGGTATATCCCATTACTTCAACACCATCATTAATCGCTTCGCGAATTTGCACTAGGTGATCGTTCATATAATTAATACGATAGTCATCATTAATGCTGCCATCCGCTTCAAGTTTATCTTTAGCGCCTAAGCCATTTTCAACAATAAATAGTGGTTTTTGAAAACGTTCATAAAGTAAGTTTAATAAATAACGAATACCGATCGGGTCGATCTGCCATCCCCATTCAGACGCTTTTAGATGTGGATTTGGTACCATATCAAGAATGTTACCTTTTTGGCGTAGTGAGTCGTCAGCTGTACCACAGCAACTCATGTAATAGCTGAACGAGATAAAATCGATGGTTTCTTTCAAATCTTCACGGTCTTGATCGGTAATCGTTAATTCAATATTGTTTTCTTTAAAATAACGATTCATATAAGTTGGGTAATAACCACGTGCTTGCACATCACCAAAGAACAACCAGCCATGATTTTCTAAATGTGTTGCCCAAACATCTTCAGGTTTTGGACTAAGTGGGTAAGCGATAGCACCAAGTAACATATTACCAATTTTGGCATCAGGTATAATTTGATGACAAAGTTTAACTGCACGGCCACTGGCTACTAATTGGTGGTGAATAGCTTGATAGATTTCTGCTTTACTGCTATTTCTAGCTAAACCGACACCGGTGAATGGCTCATGTAGTGACATATTAATTTCATTAAATGTTAACCAATATTTCACTTTATCTTTATAGCGTTCAAATACAGTTTTGGCATAGCGAGTAAAGAACTCAATCACTTTACGGTTTCCCCAACCACCGTATTGAGTAACTAGATAATAGGGCATTTCATAATGTGATAAGGTAACTAAAGGCGTAATGTTGTGTTTTAACATTTCATCAAAAAGTTTATCGTAAAATGCTAAACCTTTTTCATTTGGTTGTTCTTCATCGCCATTAGGAAAAATACGTGTCCATGCGATTGATGTTCTTAAACAAGTAAATCCCATTTCTGCAAACAGAGCTACATCTTCTGGATAGCGATGATAAAAGTCGATAGCACGATCTTTGATACTCGTAATTTCGACATTATTACGATCAACTATATCGCCAAATAGGCCATTAGGCGTGCAGTCTGATGTTGAAAGACCTTTACCATCTTCATTATAAGCACCTTCGACTTGGTTAGCGGCAATTGCGCCGCCCCATAAAAAATCATTAGGAAAAGTATTAGTCATGTTTTACTCCTTGTTTGCACTTAACGCTAATAGTGCGTCACCTTGTTGAATATCATCTTGATTAAATATGCATTGCACATCAATATAGTCATCACTGTTAGTGATAATGATAGGTGTAGTTACTTCAAAACCTGCTTGTTTAATTGCTTCGATATCAAAGCTTACTAGGCGATCACCTTTTTTCACTTTTTGACCACTTTCTACATGAGCTTCAAAATATTGTCCATCTAACTTCACTGTATCAATACCAATGTGGATAAGTATTTCTGCACCAGATTTAGTTTGGAAACCGATAGCATGTTTCGTTCTAAATAGTGACACAACTTCACCATCTTCTGGTGCAATGGCTTCGCCAACAGTTGGAATAATTGCAGCACCTTTACCCATTAAACCACTAGCAAAAGTAACATCATTAACCTCTTTTAAGTCGATAATTTGACCTGTTAATGGGCTGGCAATAGTGATTGTTTTTACTTGTTCACTAATATCAGTTTGATTACTATTTAATTGATAATTTTCTGTTTCATTATCATCATTTTGTTTTTTATCTTTTGGGATACCAAATAGGTAGGTCACGATCAGTGCAATTAAAAATGAGATTATCGAACCGATTACTGCTGCATAGAATTTATCATCCAGCCCATCAGCAGGGATCATTTGTAAAAATGCAAAGATACTGGTAAAGCTAAATGAGAAGATAACAGATTTAAAGTAACCGATAATGCCACCACCAACCATTGCTGAAATACAACCGATCACAAATGGACGTTTTAATGGTAAGTTAATACCATAGATGGCTGGTTCGGTTACTCCAAAGATCCCTGATAATGCTGATGAACTTGCTAAGGCTTTAACTTGCGGGTCTTGACTGCGTAACATAACCGCTAATACCGCACCCACTTGGGCAAATACAGCAGGGAATAAGATCGGTAACATAAAATCTTCGTGATAGACGATAGTGTTGTTTATTGCAAATGGCACCAATCCCCAATGGATGCCAAACACTACCATTATTTGCCAAAGTCCAGCTAAAATCATGCCAGCAATAACCGAATTAAGTTCATAAACATAAATAATGCCGTTAGCCACACTATTACTTAAAAATGCCACTACAGGACCAATAAGCGCAAAAGTTAATGGTACAGTAATCATGATACCTAATAGTGGAGAGATGAATTTTTTAAATGAATCATGCATGATTTTATTAAAATTACGTTCAAGTAATGAATAGAACCATGCAGCTAAAATTACTGGGAATACTGATGATTTATACTGAATTAACTGAATTGGGATATTGAAAAATTCAGTTTGTAATTCAATATTCTCTTTTATCATACCGATAATTGCTGGATGAATTAATGCCCCACCTAATGCCATACCAACATAAGGGTTACCACCGAATTTTTTTACTGCTGAAAAACCTAGAATGATCGGTAAATAATAAAATGGAGCATCGGCAATGGCAGTTAAAAAATTAAACGTTGGTGTCTTTTCATGAACAATTGAGCATACTTGTAATAACGCAATAATCCCTTTTAAAATACCGCCAGCAACAAGTACAACTAGTACAGGAATAAAAATGCTTGAAACTAAATCAATTAGTTTTGAAATCACACCTTTAGGGGCCGCTGATGGTGCATCTTTGCTCGGTGTTTCATTAAGATGAGTTAATTGCATGATGACATCAAACACGTCTGCAACGCTGTTACCTATTACGACTTGAAATTGTCCACCACTTTGTACAACGGTGATAATACCCGCTTGTTTTTTTAAAAAATCAGCATTTGCTTTCGATTCATCTTTCAGCGCAAATCTAAGTCTAGTTGCACAATGCACTAGACTGATAATATTATCTTTACCACCTACATGCTCAATAATTACTTCGGCAAGTTGTTTGTTTTTCATAGCTTATCCTTATTTAAGCGCAAAAAAAAACCTAAACTCCCTATCCATAGGGGGTTTAGGTTTTGCTCGCATCAAAACATTGTTGATGCAATAACAATCCAAAATTCAATACTAAATTAACACAATTTTAATAATTTTGTTGACTAGTAGATCTTTAATTTGTGACTAAAGTCACATTATTAATTTTTTAATTCGGCTCTTAAACGTTCAATATGAATAGTTAAATACAAACTTTCATCATCGGATAATGGATGCTGATATTGTTGAATTAGATGTAAATCTATCTGTTTGGTACACAAATAAGCTTGTTCATATTTTTGCCGAACTATTTCATACAATGATGTATCTTGTTGTACTTGTTTTCCTTGACTCAAAATACGATGAGCAAAAAACTTCAAATGCGTGACGAAACGTTGATAGGAAAGGCTGTTTTCATCATACTCAAATTTAAAGTGGTATTTAACAATATTCAAAATTTCGCGCATGATCTTCGTCATATTAACGATATTCGGCATGGTATCATTTAGTTGAGCATTGACTATATGGAAGGTAATAAAACCCGCTTCGTCTTCGTGCAGTTCTACGCCTAAGCGCTGTTTAATCACCGATAAAGCATGCAAACCAATTTGATATTCATTTGGATAGAATTTTTTTATTTCCCAAATAAAGTTATTCGGAATATCAAATCCCTGCTTATGTCTTTCAATAGCAAAATAGATATGATCGGTTAATGAAATATAGATACTATCTTGTAATTTGCCACTTAACTGTTTTTTTGCATAATTGATTATAATATCTGAAGTTGTATGAATTTCGATAGGTATTTCCGAAAGCAACTCAGCAAACTTTGGCAGTATTTCTTGATTATTCAATGAAAACTGCTTTTCAATAAGTTTGGGGTCAATTTCATCTCCTTCCTTTTTTTTGAATCCTACCCCACGTCCAGTAACAATTAATTCATTTCCCTTTGCATCTAACGTTACGACAACATTATTATTTAATATTTTATGAACTTTCATCTGTTACAGTCTAAATTAAAGGTTAAGTTATTATGTCTAGCTTAACAAAAATAGAAAGTGATAAAATGAAAAAGTGTGATAAGTATCAAAATTTGGCTTAAAAATTGTTGATTTTTTGCGGTAAAAAATAGCAATAAACCCGACAGGCAAGCCTTGTCGGGTTGAATATTCAAAATAGTTAATTAATTATTGAGCAAGTAATTTATTCATGGTTTGAATAAATTTACTCGGATCACTCAATGATCCTTTTTCAGCAAGAAGTGCTTGATCTAACAATAACTCAACCCAGTCACTAAATGTTGTTTCGTCTTGAGTATTAGCGATGCGTTTAACTAATTGATGATCAGGATTAATCTCAAATGTGTATTTAATCTCTGGTGCTTTTTGTCCTGCTGCAGCAAATAATTTAGCCATTTGTGTCGACATTTCGTCAGCAGCTGTTGTTACAATTGCCGGTGTATCAGTTAAACGATGGGTTAATTTAACCTCTTTAACTTTATCTGCTAAAACTTTTTTCACTCGTTCAATAAATGGCTCAAGTTCTTTTTCAACTTGTTTTTGTTCATCGCTATTTTGATCGGCTAACTTCTCGATTGATTCGTCAGATTTACTGATAGATTGGAATTGTTTACCAGCAAATTCAGTTAAATTGCTCATCATCCATTCGTCAATACGATCAGAAAGTAATAATACCTCGATACCTTTTTTACGGAATAATTCAAGGTGAGGACTATTTTTGGCTGCACCATAACTATCGGCAGTAATAAAGTAGATCTTCTCTTGACCTTCTTGCATACGGCTGATGTAATCATCTAATGATACGCTCTGTACCTCGCTATCACTGTTAGTGGTAGTAAAGCGTAATAACTTAGCAATCGACTCACGATTGCTAAAATCTTCACCAGTCCCTTCTTTTAAAACGAGACCAAATTCACTCCAGAATTGTTGATATTGTTCTTTGTCATCTTTAGCAAGTTTATCAAGCATTTGTAAAACACGTTTAGTACATGCATTGCGTAAATTCTGGGTTACTTTGTTATCTTGCAGGATTTCGCGCGAAACATTTAATGGTAAATCATTAGAGTCAATTAAGCCTTTTACAAAGCGTAAGTAGTTTGGCATAAATTGTTCTGCATCGTCCATAATGAAAACACGTTGCACATACAATTTTAAACCGTGTTTATTGTCACGATTCCACATATCCCATGGTGCTTTAGATGGAATATAGAGCAAGCTAGTATATTCTTGTTTACCTTCGACACGGTTGTGGCTCCAGCTTAGCGGATCGGCAAAATCGTGGGAAATATGTTTATAGAACTCTTTATATTCTTCATCAGTTACTTCTGATTTGCTACGCGTCCAAAGTGCTTGCGCCTTATTCACTTTTTCCCATTTAACTTCTTTACTTTCTTCATCAGTAGTTTGTACTTCAACTGGTAATGAGATGTGATCTGAATATTTGCTAATAATTGAACGTAAGCGCCAATCATCTAAAAACTCTTTTTCATCATCTTTTAAATGTAAGACGATTTCAGTACCACGTGTTTCTTTGTTAGTATCAGAAATGGTGTATTCACCTTCACCAGCAGATTGCCACATAACAGCTTCATCTGCTTTGGCTGTTGCCGCACGAGTTGTAACGGTAACATTATCAGCAACAATAAATGCTGAGTAAAAACCGACACCAAATTGACCAATAAGTTGGCTATCTTTAGCTTGATCACTACCAATTGATTCTAAAAATGCTTTGGTGCCTGATTTAGCAATTGTTCCTAAATTCTCAATGACTTCATCACGAGTCATTCCAATACCATTATCGGCAATGGTTAAGGTGCCAGCTTCTTTGTTGGTTGAAATACGAACCCCAAGCTCGGCATCACCAGCGTATAAATCAGGATTTTCAAGCGCTTTAAAACGAAGCTTATCAGCTGCATCTGAAGCATTTGAAATTAATTCTCTTAAAAATATTTCTTTATTAGAATATAAAGAGTGAATCATTAAATGAAGAATTTGTTTAACTTCGGATTGAAATCCACGTGTTTCAGTTCCTTGCTTACTCATTGACTAATACCTCAGCTATATTTGCAAATTCAATTAATATTTACCACAAAACGTTCATCTTATTAATGCGATAAATAAGATGTTATCTTGTTAATATTAACTGATTAACATTGACATAATGATTTGATTAATTGTTGTATCGTTATATGGGAATAAAAAAGACAATTTCAAGAGAGAGTATTCAGATAACTAATTAATTGCTGATTTTTTAGTTATTTTGGCAATAAAAAAGCCCTGATATTAATCAAGGCTTTTAAATTTACTAACCAGTTAATTATCGAGTTTCTGGTAAGAATCCACAAACTAAAATAACTACTACGGCCACAGGAATGATGACGCGAGTCAAGATTGACCATACACCAAACCAGAAATTGCCTAAGTTCAATTCTTTACGAATGATTTTTTGGTTCATCATCCAAGCACCGAAGATTACAGTTCCTAAGCCAGTCACAGGTAACATAATCTTACTAGTTAGATAGTCAAGTAAATCGAAAATACCTTTATCAAATAACGTCACACCTGACCATATATTGAAGGATAAAATACAAGCAATACCTAATGCCCAAATTAATACACTACTAACCACAGTCGCAGTTTTACGGCCCATAGGCGTTTTCTCTTCTAAAAGCTCTACAGTTGGTTCAAGTAATGAAATTGATGAAGTTAATGCAGCAAAAGTTAGGAAGATAAAAAATAAACAACCTAAAATTGAGCCAGCAGCCATATTACCAAAGGCAATTGGTAAAGTAACAAAAATAAGGCCTGGGCCAGAACCAGCTGCTAAACCATTAGCAAAAACTAACGGGAAGATTGCCATACCAGATAACATAGCAACAATAACGTCTAAAATAACCACTGTGCGTGCTGTTGATAGTAAATTCACATCTTTACCAAGATATGAACCATAAGCCATCATAATTCCCATACCTAATGATAAGCTGAAGAACGCATGACCTAAAGCAGCTAAAATTGCGGTACCGTTTAATGCTGACCAATTAGGGGTGAATAAAAAGTCAAACGCTACGCTAAATGATGGGCCACTAACAATTGCAGCGTAAACGACTAACACTAACAATAAAATACCTAAGCCTGGCATCATAATTTTACAAGCGCGCTCTAAACCAGCACCAACGCCCATAGCCACAATGATGGTATTGGCTGCCATAAACACAGTATGCCAAGTTAAAAGGCTACCGACATCACTACGGAAACTACTAAAAATTTGTTCAGTAGCTGCGCCATCAACACCATCAAAGCTACCATTGATGGACAAAAAGATATAATCAGTCGCCCAGCCACCAATCACACTATAAAAAGAAAGAATTAAAAACGAGCCAAGTACACCAATAATACCAACCCAGCGCCATAATTTTGAGCGCCCTTCTGATGCAGCAACATCTTCCATGGTATGAATTGGGTTTTTTTGTCCGCGACGGCCGATTAACCATTCTAAAACTAAAATTGGTAAGCCAATGACAAACATAAATAGTAAATAGGTCAGAACAAATGCTGAACCACCCATTTCACCTGCCATATATGGAAATTTCCATATATTACCTAAACCCACAGCAGAACCGGCAGCAGCAAGCATAAATCCCATGCGAGAGCTCCACTGTGAATGACTTTTCTTCATAGTACCTGTACTCATGAATCTATTTTCCCTAGAGTTTTGATTAAATATTTAATTTTAGTATCAGCAAAAGCCTAACTATTTTTTTATTAGATAAATAAAATGCTAAATCATGCCATGAAATAAATTTATAAACAAGAAAACATTACCATTTAAAGCTATCACAATTAATAGTTTTAACTTTTTAAAGTTTATTCAAGCCTAGTTATAAATTGCTCTAATATTAAATTCGAACTCAATAGGGATTGAAGATTTAAGAAACAAATATTGAGATAAGGTAAAAAAACAACTCATAAAAAGTTGAGAAACGACTTTTTTGGCGATTATATTTAGACTGTTGCAACCCTTTTTTTGGCTTAAAATAAAATGATTTAAAAATCAATGTTTTGAAGAATGGCGTCAAAAAAGGGTTTTTATTGGTAAAAATAGACTTTGCCTTTTTGCCAACAACATTTATAGTATATCGGGTTCTAGTTCACTGCCGTGTAGGTAGTTTAGAAAGTTTCAAACGAAAATAAACCACTTAATATCGGGTTCACTGCCGTGTAGGTAGTTTAGAAAATCTGCTGTAAACTCATTGTGTTGTTTACAGAGTTCACTGCCGTGTAGGTAGTTTAGAAATTTTGATATCAAATTAGCGACAGAATGGGAGGGTTCACTGCCGTGTAGGTAGTTTAGAAATCTCATTTTCAGGCGGAAAAGACTCATCTGTTGTTCACTGCCGTGTAGGTAGTTTAGAAAAAGCAAAAGCTTAGCTTAGATGATGAAATGTAGTTTACTGTCGAGTAGGTAGCCCAAAAATCACATAAACCGTCCTAGTGGCGGTTTTTTATTGCTCCAAATCAATAAATAACTTAATATTTCCTAAAAATTAAGGGGATGGTATGAAAAGAATAATTTTAGCAGGCTTAATTGGGATGGTTTTAACTGGCTGTGGTGAAAAGAAAGTCACTGAGGAGATGCTTTTGGGTGATTGGGAGTGTATACAAACCGAACAAGAGGCAAAATGGAAAAATGGAATTTTTCAGGATTTTGAAGAGGTCAAAAGCGAAAAAACCTTGGTCACATACAAAAATTACGACGGGATGTTGATGAGAGGGAGTGGTGATGACATCAATAAAGGAGATTGGTACTCTGTTTCGTCAGATGTTGCTATTCAAGAAACAAAATATTTAGACATAATAGAACTTGATAAATATTATACATCTATTAAGTTTGAATATATTTCAGATAAAGAATATAGACAAACCTTATTTGTAGAAAATATTTATAATCCTCGCCCAGAGGAAGAGCAAATAAAAAATAATTTAAGGCAAAAGGTTGAAGAAAACTGTATTAAGGTAGCTCATTAAATTTAATAGAAAAATAGATTGAATAGAACCCGCTTCGGCGGTTTTTTTATGCATGGAGAAAATAATGCCTAAATTCATAGACGGTCAAATAATGTATCAAGTTTTGTTAGAGACTAAAAATTTGCTGGAAGAATCTAAAAAAGTTAGGGAGAGTTGAAAGAGTTAAACAATAGTGGTTCAAAAGCGTCAAAAGGTTTAGACCAGCTTGAGATGTCTGCAAAAAGTACAGGTAACTCTCTGGGAAAACTCACAACTATTGTTAACGGGGTATCTGCGGCATGAGTATCAAGCATAGTAATTGCATATGCTCCAAAGCTGGAACGAATTAGAAGACCGCATATAAAATACAGTTGCTACAGCATCACAAACAAAAGATATTCTTAACCAGTTATTAGCGACATCAGATCGCAACGGTCGTACGATTGAAAAGTCATCAGAGTTATATATTAGGCTGTCGAACTCAATAGGGGAATTAGGCTACAGCACTCTAAGCATTTTGTCTTATATTGACACCTTGTCTAACTTACTAACTATTAATAAAACAAGTTAGGTAAATGCAGAATCAGCAATGAACGCATTAATTAAAGCGCAAATGAAGGGCAAGTTAAGCCTCTGGCTTATATTCTTGAGTGCAGTACAGCTGAGGTTAAAGACAAATCTAATGCGTTTTGGGTAATATAGGATCTGTTTAATTATGCATTACATTTAGTAAAAGATTCTGAAAGAGCTTAGATGCCCCCTTTTTTTGCTGATAAATATATTTAATTTAAAATCAGATAATAATAAATAGGTGTAAAAAAAGGGCTTTAGTTACAAATTGGTTATTATTCTTTTTCTGAACAAAGTTTATTGTGTATAATGTTCTAGTTTACTACCGCATAGAGAGTTTATTCTATCCCAAATAAATAACATCTCCTTATTCCAAAATTAAGGATAATAATATGAGTAAAAAGTTAAAATTTTGGAGATAATTTATTTTGTCTCTTTTATTAGTGATTTACTTGAGATTCTTATAATAAGAACGCCGGATGATAAAGATGTTTATTTTTACTAAAATGCAGAAAATAATTATATAATTTTTTAATAATCATAATGTTATCATCAAAAAGTTAAAAGACATACTGTTTAAAATCGTTAATTATTGCTAATCATTAGCCCATCGCATATATTACATAAAGTATTTTACTTCTCTAAAAGAAAAGAATAGTTATGACACAAAACATCGATTTGAACGAAATAGATAAGTTTGCAAAACTTGCTTCGCAATGGTGGGATCCAAATGGCCAATGCAAACCATTACATATTATTAATCCATTACGAGTAGATTATATAAAACAACTGTCAGGTGATCTCAATGGAAAACATGTTTTAGATGTTGGCTGTGGCGGAGGTATTTTGTCAGAGAGTCTTGCTAAACTCGCGGCTAATGTAACTGCAATTGATCTTGCTGAAGAATCATTAGCAGTGGCAAAATTACATGCCGAGCAAAATGATTTAGAAATAAACTACCAGAATCAAACAGTGGAGCAGCATGCTGAACAATACCCAGCTCATTATGATGTTATTACTTGTATGGAAATGTTAGAACATGTTCCCGATCCGTTTTCAATTATTCAAGCTTGTGCAAAATTGCTTAAGCCTAATGGACAACTCTATTTATCGACTATTAACCGCAATCATAAAGCAAAATTAATGTTGATTTATGGTGCGGAATATATTGCACGCTTAGTACCGAAAGGTACTCATGATTTTAATCGTTTTATTCGTCCTTCTGAATTAATGACTTGGGTTGAACAAGCTAATTTGATTGTAAAAGGAATAATTGGTATGGAGTATCATTTGCTCAGTAATCAATTTCGCTTAGGTAAAAACGTTGATGTCAATTACATCTTAATGGCACAAAAAAGCGATAGCGACTAACAGAGATTAGTTTGCGCTATATTTTCTGCTGAAATATAAATATAAAATTTTACTGGTCTTTTATATTGAAAGTGAGTAGAATACATCGGCAATATTTTATCAACAATTCAACTCAATGGTGAATATTGTCATGTCTCGTATAGTTAAAGAAGCCCTCACGTTCGATGATGTTTTATTAGTTCCAGCCCATTCAACTGTTCTACCTAATACTGCTGATATTACAACTCAACTGACGCAAACCATCAAATTAAATATTCCAATGTTATCTGCGGCAATGGATACCGTTACCGAAGCCGAACTTGCTATTGCACTTGCTCAAGAAGGTGGTATTGGTTTTATTCATAAAAATATGCCAATTGAAGTTCAGGCTGAACATGTCAAACGGGTAAAAAAACATGAAAGCGGAATTGTACAAGATCCCGTATCAGTATTACCTACAGCAACGATTAAAGAAGTGATTGAACTAGCCAAAGAATATGGTTTTGCTGGTTTCCCTGTTATAACAGAATCGCAAGAATTAGTTGGCATTATTACTGCTCGTGATGTTCGATTTGCTACTGATTTATCACTATCTGTCACAGCCGTAATGACGCCTAAAGAACGCTTAGTTACTGTTAAAGAAGGAGAATCTCGGGAAAGTGTTTTGAAAAAAATGCATGAACACCGTGTTGAAAAAGTATTAGTTGTTGATGATGGTTTTCACTTAAAAGGCATGATAACAGTCAAAGACTACAATAAAGCCGAGCAAAAACCAAATGCTTGTAAAGATGAAAAAGGTCGTTTACGAGTGGGCGCTGCTGTTGGCGCAGGAGCAGGTAATGAAGAACGTATTGCTGCATTGGTAGAAGCTGGTGTTGATGTGTTACTTATCGATTCATCACATGGCCATTCAGAAGGTGTACTTGAACGTATTCGCCAAACAAGACAAGCTTATCCAAACTTGCAAATTGTTGGTGGTAATGTGGCAACCGGTGAAGGCGCTAAAGCTCTTATTGATGCCGGAGTAAGCGCAGTCAAAGTCGGTATTGGACCAGGTTCAATTTGTACTACACGTATTGTTACTGGGGTAGGGGTACCACAAATTAGTGCGATTATGGATGCTGTTGAGGTAGCTAAACAACATAATATTCCTGTTATTGCTGATGGAGGTATTCGTTTTTCAGGTGATATCGCTAAAGCAATTGCTGCTGGTGCATCTTGTGTTATGGTTGGTTCGATGTTTGCCGGTACAGAAGAAGCACCCGGCGAGATTGAATTATTCCAAGGTCGTGCTTATAAATCTTATCGTGGTATGGGATCGTTAGGGGCAATGGCAAAAGGGTCATCTGATCGTTATTTCCAATCTGACAATGCTGCTGATAAGTTAGTACCAGAAGGTATTGAAGGTCGAATCGCATATAAAGGCTTGTTAAAAGAAATTATCCACCAACAAATGGGTGGTTTACGTTCATGTATGGGATTAACAGGCTGTGGAACTATCGATGAACTTCGCACTAAATCGAAGTTTTATCGTATAACTGGTGCAGGTATGAAAGAAAGTCATGTTCATGATGTACTTATCACTAAAGAGCCACCTAACTATCGAGCTGGCTAATAAGTATGATTTAAAAGGGATTGAATACAATCCCTTTTTTATTTGTATCATTTGTTATCCCAAAATTTGAGGAATAATTTGATTAACAATTTAATTCAACATTGGTTTAGATAGAGCTCCAGGATGTAGGTAATCATTATTGGCAGCACTAGGATATTGAGAAATGAAACAGCACTTGTTAAACAATGAACTAACTTAGAGAGATTATGGGATGTTTTGGGCTTTAAAAACCCTGTTCCTCAAAATTTTTTTATTCGGTGAGTTTCGGACGTTTTGTTGTTTGGTGGCTATTTCTTTACGGTGATTACGTCCGAGTCAAGAGTGTTCGCGCCAACCCTCTTGACCAATTCCCACGGCGACCACGCAAGTGGTCACTACGTGATTGCCTTCCGCTTTCGTTCGTTGTTAACGTATCGGCTATGATTTGTTCCAGACAAAACACAGCCTTGTCAAACATCCCTGTTTGTCATGTTAAGCTCACTCAGTTGTCAGCACACTGTTAATGTCGCTTTGATGAAGTATTTCAGTCTAATTTGCTAGAAATAAACTTTTATGTTTTGAGTTAGTTGATTTTAGTTTTATAACCAACTGATGCGCAGTAAAAACAGAATTCATTTGTCAGCAACTTTTGGTGAAGTATTTTTAAGCTTTGATTTGTTATTTTTTATGATGACATAGATAGCTTATAATTTAAAAGAAAACATTGAATTTTATTAAATTATATCTAATAACGCGTGTCTTAATAGGAACGATACTGAAATCAATATAGTAAATTATTTATATGGCAGAGAGCTTTGTTTTAACTAGTGGCAAGTATTATTTCCATGTTATAAAAAAGACCGAGTTGTTATTTGTCTCGGACTTTTAATCAAATTTACTTATCATACGCTTAAATGACAAGTA
This sequence comes from Gilliamella sp. A7, assembly GCF_002142015.1. Classification (NCBI taxonomy): domain Bacteria; kingdom Pseudomonadati; phylum Pseudomonadota; class Gammaproteobacteria; order Orbales; family Orbaceae; genus Gilliamella; species Gilliamella sp. A7. The sequence continues at coordinate 6,540 of NZ_NASN01000032.1, read as the reverse complement.
CTACATTCTAAAATGCGAATTTAACTTTAATTATTTTTCAATTTTCTTTTTAAAATCGACAGAATAACCTAGGCCTCTTTCAATATAAGCTTTCTTCGCTTGATAACAAGGATAGGTTCCTGTTATTTTATGTTCTAAAGTATTTTTTTCGCGCCATTCTAAGTTTAGTTCTTCGATGTCCGCTATTTTATCAGCACATGAGTTAAATGTTTTAATAAATTCATCATCATTATCGGTGAAGAATTTTACCTGTTTATCACTTTCCTTGTTCCAAGCATTTTGCCAGCTATTTCTACAGGCATTTAAAAAGTAGATATCTTCAGCACAATAAAGTGATTTTTTTGAGTCAATTGTTTGAATATCGGCGTTAACCAGATCTTCAGTAGCTTTTTCTTCTAAAACCAATTGAGCAACGGCGCAATTTGAACCTTGACGTCGATCAAATTTACATAGAGACATCATTTGCGCTTTAATATCTTCGAATGGTAATTGTTTTAATTCTTTTTTACCTTCATCAACTTTTTCACTATAAACAATTTCCCAAGCTTTACATTTAGGAGACGGTGCTGAAAATAACACATTACACCCTTCAATTTTCAGATATTCATTGATTGACTTTTGCCATGATTTGTCCGCTATTTGGTTTCTAATTGTTGTCATTTCTGTTTCTAAAGCTAGCTTTTCCTCAGCTGCTTTACGTTCTTGTTCTAATTTAGCTTGTAGTATTCGATCCTCATTAATCGCATTCTTTGCAGCTTGACATTCGGTATGATTTCTTATTTTTTCGATTAATTTATCATCTTTTTGTCTAAAAGCTAAATCTAAATCATTACGGCAGTCTTTTAACTTTTTTTCAGCAGAATCAATATGTTTTAAATAATATTCTTGATTTTTTTCACATCTGACCAAACTTAGTTCGGCTATTAATACAAGTCCTATCACTTTTAAGTTTATCATCGTCTTTCCTGTTTTTATTTAACTTCATGAATAAAAGTAAGTAATAATTATTATTTAGGTTGTTGGGGCAATTGTTGTAAGTAAAAAAGATAATGCGGTATTGTTTTATAGTTTTTAACGTAATGAATATTTATTTTGGCATTTATCTTAAGAGCGCAAGATACACAATAACGATAGGTTTGAAAAGTGATTTTTGTTTATGCGCATGTTATATCAACAGAAGTAAATTAGTTTTGTGTTCTAGAAAAATTTAAGGAACGGGGTTTTAAAACCCAAATCTATCGAATAAATCAGTAAAGTTAGTTATAACATCAGCTAGTTCCAATAATAAAAGTTTATTTTTTGCAAATCAGATTGGAGTACTTCATTTAGCGGCATTAGCAATGTGCAGACCTAGGTGTGATTAGTATGGAAAACAGGAAGGTTTGACAAGGATATGTTTTGTCAGGAACAAATCACAGCCGGTGCGTTAACAGCGAACGAAGGCGGAAGGCAGTCACGTAGTGACCACTTGCATGGTCGCCGCGGGAGTTGGTAAAGAGGGTTCGCGCCAACTTTCTTTACTCGGACGTAATCGCCATATAGAAATAGCCATCAAACAACAAAACGTCCGAAACTAAAAAAACAAAAAATAGATTTTAAGACATAATATTGCATTAAACTTTACAAAAGTTAACAATTAAATGGTCAAAATAAGTTGCATGGTTTTTTTCAATCACTATACTTTTACAACATATTTATATGAATGGATGAATTTTACATTAATGGATTTTAAATAAATCATTTAATTAATAATGACATCGGGTATGTATAATAATTTACAACACCAAACCTGTCCAATCTCTAATTTAACGTCAGTAAAGTTAAGCTCACATTGTTTAGTTCTTCACTATAGTTTGTTTTTTCAGCAATTTCGGCAAAATTTCTCAAATTTTCTTGGTTTAGCCTTTTTATCTCGGCAAGTTTTTTTAGTGTTAACCGTGGCTGTTTTATTGGTTATCTCTTTTTCTAATCATGCATTAACATCTAAAACTGCTAATATTATTCATGGCTCAGCTCCGTATTTAACTTCTGATGGTGGGCGTACCCGAGTTACTGATACTGACGGTCTGCTTGGAATATCTTTATCTAATGGCGAACATTATACACCATCGGATACTCATTCCAGTATAACAAAACCAATCGAGTTACCTATTGCTGGTCAAACTTTTGCCGATATTGGTATGTTAGTGCCAACAAATACTAATTCTATTGCATTAAGTTCACTTATTGGTACGCCTTATAATTATTGGGGGGATGATGATGGTGATGGTCAGGGTATTAATGATATAACTGCGACAGGTAGTTTAAACTTAACCATTGTTGATAAATATAATCAGGCTGTCGCCCGTAATGAGGTGCTGACTATTTGTAAATCGCCGTATAAATTAACCTTATCTAATACTAGCGGTACATTAAAAACACGTTATGGTATACCTAATGAAAGCCGTTTTAGTGCCAGTAATGCCACTTATTATATTAATCCTAAGGCAACACCAGTGATTTGTTTTGTCAGACCTAACTTGGTTAATGGTTCTTCATATTACACTGGCCCTGCTAACATTTGGAACCCTAATAAAGGATTTCTTACTCAGTCAGTTACGCCATCGTCTTATGGTTTAAACTTTCCGACTACTGGCGCTCATAATTTGTTTTTTGATTTGGATATTGCAGGTAGTAATCAGGCATTATATTGGAAGGCTGTTTCTCCTAATGGTGATATTAAGGCTAAGATGAGCAAATCAACAAAAAACAGCGTTCGTGTCACCCTAACTGGTCCTGCAGTTACAGATTCTTCGCAACAGAGTTCAGATAATCCACGTCGTATCAAAAGGCCATCTTTGCCTCAGACTTTCGAGTTAGTTGGTCGTGATAGAAAAGGTAATGCGGTCGTCAAGTATGGTTTTGTATTAAAGCAGTGGTTCGTCAATCGTGGTAAGGTTTATTACACTTATTCAAGTACATCGTCGTGGTGTGCAAAAATTGGGGATTATCGGGTGCCTAAGGTTAAGGATTTAACTAATACGACTTGTCAGGATTCAAGTTCTTGGGGGTGTCAAGATGCTGTTGGTATTAAATCATCATCACCTAATAATACATACCAGCGTCGTATTGAAGCAGGGTTCTTCCCGGAATGGGGGAGCTTGTACACTTACACAGGAGCCGGCTTCGGTAGCAATTCCTATTGGACGAGTGATACAGGTGGTAATAATCAGTTTGTCATTTTTCTCGCACATGGGTTATGTGTATCTCTTTAATTCAAGCTATTACGGTTTGGCACCTATGCTTATTTCTTATTATTTAGTCCTTAGTTTTTGAGCTGCTGAGTTAAATATATGAAAAATAACGTTAGGACGTTACCGAATAATTGCCTTATAAAGGGCAATGGTGCTGATGAAAAAGGCGATAAAAAAAAAGCGATTTTGTGACGCGACACTAGCAATGTGCTGACAACTGAGAGAGATTAGCATGGCAAACAGGGATGTTTGACAAGGCTGTGTTTTGTCAGGAACAAATCACAGCCGATGCGTTAAGAGCGAACGCAGGCGGAAGGCAGTCACGTAGTGACCACTTGCATGGTCGCCGCGAGAGTTGGTCAAGAGGGTTCGCGCAAACCCTCTTGACTCGGACGTAATCACCGTAAAGAAATAACCACCAAACAACAAAACGTCCGAAACTAAAAAAACAAAAAATTTGAGGAGAGGGGTTTTTTAAGTCTAAATTTAGCCACAATTTCACTGAAATTGGTTATAAAACTAAAATCAGTTCGTACTAAACACAAAGGTTTATTACTTACCAATTAGATTGGAGTACTTCATTTCGCGACATTAGCAATGTGCTGACAACTGAGAGAGATTAGCATGACAAACAGGGATGTTTGGCAAGGCTGTGTTTTGTCAGGAACAAATCACAGCCGATGCGTTAAGAGCGAACGCAGGCGGAAGGCAGTCACGTAGTGACCACTTGCGTGGTCGCCGCGGGAGTTGGTCAAGAGGGGTCGCGCAAACCCTCTTTACTCGGACGTAATCACCGTAAAGAAATAACCACCAAACAACAAAACGTCCGAAACTAAAAAAACAAAAAATTTGAGGAGAGGGGTTTTTTAAAGCTTAAAAATATCCTATTGCTAACCCTTTTTTTTGACTTAAAATAAAGCGATTAAAAATCAATGTGTTAAGAAGTGGTTCAAAAAAAGGGTTTTTACTGGTAAAAATAGACTTTGCCTTTTTGCCAACTACATTTATAGTATGTTGTGTTCTAGTTCACTGCCGTGTAGGTAGTTTAGAAATTTCAAGCCTCTCTGAAATACTAAATCTGTCCGTTCACTGCCGTGTAGGTAGTTTAGAAATGCCACTAGAATTGTTGATAATGAAGTTTCTAGTTCACTGCCGTGTAGGTAGTTTAGAAATATAATATCGATAAACCATTAACCACAATAACGTTCACTGCCGTGTAGGTAGTTTAGAAATTGAGCTTCCAGTGCCGCGATTCGCTGATATGGTTCACTGCCGTGTAGGTAGTTTAGAAATGCCCAATTCACAACCGTTGAGAGTCGAAGTGGTTCACTGCCGTGTAGGTAGCTAAAAATTTACATAAACCGCCTAAATGGTGGTTTTTTTATTGCTCCTAATCTTTAAATAACATACCATTACCGAAATTTAATTACTAAGGAGATGGTATGAAAAAAATAATCTTTTTAAGTTTATTTAGCTTGGTTTTAACTGCTTGCAACACTGTGAAGTATAATTATATAGCTGAAACAAAACAAATAAGTTATCCCGATTTGAATGTTGTTACAAAAACATTTATTGGCGATGATATGGTTAGGCAGGGTACTGTTGCATCAAGGGACGTTATTTATTTCCCTCAAACTACTGTTGTTAGTAGAGGGGTAGATTATACTATTCATGCTGGGGAATATCCTAAAGTAGGTGAAGATCAAAAGTATCTGTTTTTTGGATTGAATGAGTTAAACTCTGGAGTCACAGTTGGAAAATCAACCTTTGCTGATATACCTGTAGGGATTAGAATTAATAAACAAGATAATGACCTATGTATTATTAATGTTAGCGGTGGTTCTTTATGTAAAGGTGATGCTTTATTTTCTTACCAAAAGAAAAATGTAACTTATCAAAACGCGTTTCAGCAGATACTAATCTATAACGGTAAAGTAGGGAATAAGATTAACATTGGGTATAAAGAATTTAATAATGATTTTACTCGTCCTGCATTTTCAAATAATGTTGAATATGACTTATCAGAATCAAAAGTTATAAGATATAAAGGTGCAGAATTAGAAATAAAAAAAGCAACTAATCAATTCATTGAATATAAAGTATATAGTAATTTCAATCTTAGATAAAAAAGCCCTTTCGGGCTTTTATTTTATCTATGATTTATATAATGAATTCTAGATGGGTAATTATAATCCATATCTGACAGAGCATTGCCGTGAAAGTAGTTTAAGTATCTAGCCGTTGTTGTAAACATTATCTGTTTGTGTTCATCGTCATATCGACAGAATTTGGTGCGAAATTCCATTATAATGGTAAAACTATAATATTTGGTCAGTCGCATATTGTCAAAATACAAATAACACCGATAAATCATTATTAGAAATTATAACACCAAGTAGATCCGAACATATAATTCATGATTCTTATTGGATAAGGATAATATCAATCTTAAACTAAATCTAAATCCAAAATAATTAAGTTATCTTTTAAATTGGCAACTAGAATATTATACGATTGAAATTGATATAAAATTTTTCAAATTTAATAAATCATTATTAAAAATAGTACGTTAATTAATGATAATATTTTTTGAGGAAGGCGGTTTAAGTAGGGCAAAAATCTTAACAATTATTTACCAATCTGAATTTGTCATCATAATTTTATCTATTTATACTTTCCTTGCAAGGATTGCAAAGTTTTCAATAAAAAATTATAAATTAAAGGATTAAAAGTATGTTGAGATATCCTTATTTAGGATCTATTTCTAATTTAGTTAATACTAAAATATTTCGCAATAAAAAATTTTTTTTGTCATTTGACCAAACAATATTAAAAATCTTTAAAAAGATTTGTCTATTTTCTCTATTTTTTTCAACCATATTTAGGCCTGTTTATGCTTTAAGTGTATATACAATCGAAAATGTAAAAGGTAGTGCACCATATTTAACGCTAGATGATGGTGTTAGTAAAATAACGAGTACAGAAGAGCTACTAGCGATTAAATTACCAAATGGTACTGTGATAACCCCGCAAAATGATGTATCAAGTATATCCAATCCGATTGAGTTACCTGATAAAAAAAATACTTATGCCAGTGTACAAACAATTGTTCCATTACCTATATCAGGCAATAATCAGTTTCCTGTAATAAATATGACTGATTTACTTGCTGCACCGTACAATTATTTTGCAGATGATGATGGTGATGGATTTGATACTAATGACCTAATCACCGCAACTGCGACAGGTGAAATTAAGATAAAATGGGAAGCCCGTAATCCTGCCGTAGCAGATATTAATGCTAAAA
>NZ_NASN01000031.1:0-26365 GCF_002142015.1 Gilliamella sp. A7 | reverse complement strand
CAATTATTTGTCCACATTAATTTTAGTGCTTGTAATCTTGCTTCGGCATGACGTAAATGAGGTGTTGGTTGAAAGGCGTTATCATGATGAATTGCAACCACTTGGGACCAATACCGAATCTGACGAGAAGATATCGCATATTTTTTTGAAAGAATTTCCGATGATTCTCCTGATAAGAATTCATTAGCTATGATAATTTTTAATTCTCGACTATATTTTGACATAAAAAGACCCCCAGTAATTGGTTGTCCAACTATTGGAGGGCACTTCAATTGAGCGGCTTCATTTTTGTAAATAAGTTTGTTATTTTGCATCAATAAATGGCAGTGTTGAATTTGGCAGTACGGTGGCTGGCAATCTACCATCCCATTTTTCCGCTTTTGTTAATTCAACTAGCGCAGAATTAGCTTGTAATGCTTTTGTTTTAGCCGTGATTGCCCTTGCTTCTGCCTCCCCCCTTAGAATTACAGCTTCCGCTTCAGCTTTTGCTTGTGCTAACGTACTATCAGCGATTGCCTGTGCTTTTGTCACAGCGATTTCTGCTGTGATTTTTTCTTTCTCTAAATTTTGCTTTTGAGTTTGAACTTCAACTTCCGCTTTCATTCTATCCTCAACTGATTGCTCATAAGCTCTAGAAAAATCAATATCTTCAATTTGCACTGATTCAACAATAATTGGGTAATTTTCTAATGATTGCTTAATTGCATCATTAACGTCTTTTGTTAATTGTGCACGTTTTTGCACTGCTTCAATAGCACTATAATGACCAAATACGTTTTCAATCTGGTTCGGTACTTGTCGCTCAATTGTATTTGAAGCTAAACCTTCAATATCCCTAAAATTAAGATAAACATTTTCTGCTTCTCCTGCTGGAACTCTGTATGTAACAGATGCCCGGATTTTTGCTGGTTGCTGATCTTTGCTGTATGTTGATAATTCATTGAATGAGCGATTTTGAGTTCGAGTGCTGATGTATTTGACAGAATCAATAAACGGTAATTTAAAATATAATCCAGCATCACTTGTGCGAATTATGGCGCCATTTCTTAATTGTACTGCTCGCTCACCTGCGTCTACTGTATACCAGCCAGTTATTGCGATATACAATCCAATGACGATAGCGATTGCAATAGACACAATTTTTGATATAGAAATCTCAGTAGTGTGTTTTCCTTTCATGTTTTACCTCATTTTTTATATAGTTGTATAAGAATTAATAGAATCATAATAAGTAGTGCAATAGCTATCCCATCAGAAATTGCATAGTATTCACCAATAAAAAACCGCTATGTGAGCGGTTATGTTTAATTAAATATTGAATTTAAAAATTAATCAACAAACTTTTTAGAAAAATCAGTAAGTTCGTGTTGATTGACTTTATAATCAAATATCATATTAGCGATATGCATTTTCATGCGAATTCTATACAACTTTTTGTAACGGCATAAATCCTTTACACCACACCTAATATCCAGCCAAACAACATTAATAAACCACTAAATGTTATTAAAAAACACAAGAAAGGAGGTACATTCTGTCGCTCTTAGTTAATTTCTCTTTAAGTAGGTTTGTTACGGGTATATTACAGTCTACATGACCAGTTAGTGTTATTTTCTAATTCGTATTTTTTTAATGACGTGAGTAGGAGTGAACCATACAATAACTATCTTTATTTAAATAAATTTATAGCGGTGATTATCATTATTCGATTAAATGGGTTATATTTTGTTGCTTTCACACCATTGAACCATGTTATTTCCGCATGGGTGCATGCTTGTAATAGTAAACCAGTTTTTTCTTTTGTTCTGCATTCAATATACTAATTCTTTTGCTTTAGACTCTCTATAACTTATTAATTAGTCATTATTTTGTATTTAACCATTCTGGTCGCTCACCTTTACCACAATAAAAATCAATAATATCTAATAGGTGAGGGTAAAATTTAAGCGAGTCCTCACCGTCCATATCAAGAATGTCTTGTTTGCTAAATTGACGCCATTCACTTGCTAAATGATTCTGATAATGTATATTACTACAACTACTAGCTCTGACATAATCACCATATATTGAAATAATATATTTTTCACCTAATATAATGAATGTTGATTCAGGTAATATAGTACGATTAAGGTTTGGCCACTAAGATCTACATCTCTCAGATTGACACCTCTCAAGTCTGCATATCTTAGGTTTGTGGATTGCAAGACTGCACGCCTCAGATCTGCGTGACTCAGGTTGGCATATCTTAGATCAGCATTTTTCAGATTGCTAAAAGTAAGGTTTACGCTTTCTAGATCGCAAAAATTCAGTTGAGCACCTTTTAGGTTGGTATAACTTAGTTTAGCATGTGTTAGGTTGCTATCATTTAAGCTAGCACATCTTAGGTCGGCACCTACTATTTTGCTATAACTCAGGTCAGCATCAAGTTCTATTTGACATCCATTCTTGCCATTAGAGGTAAGCAAAATTTTATGCTTTTTCAATATTTCATTTATTTCATTACTGTTTATCAATTCTCCACGTTTTAGTTATTCATTAGTAAATTCGATGATAAAATTATAAAAGTGATTTTTTAACATTCGCGCTGTTTTATATCTTAAATTAAAAGCTCTAAATATTTTGTACCTAACTGCTGATTACCCTTGCTTTAATTCTATAATGCAAATTGTGACAACATTTGAAAATTAGTTTAAGTGTTGTGTATTTTAAGACACTTTTTATCATCTCTAACGTTTGTTGTTATTTAATTCCTTTTGGCAAGGCCTCTGCTTTGATATTAATGATGCTGTTTGGATATTAGTAAGACAAATATAATTTTCGATTTGTCTTATATAATGATTTATTCATAATATCTATATTGAAAAGGCTTTTATATTTTTCTATGAATGATAGAATTTATAACACAAAGATACAAAAAAATTTATAAGGAATTAGATATGGCGCTAAATGGATGGGGAGTGTTTTTACTTACTTTGATTATTTATTGGTGGGTTTATTTTGCTGTTTTAGTTGTTGGTATATTGCTTTTATTCTCATCTCATAAATTTTTAAGAATTACCGGGATATTTTTTATAATTGTTCCTATATGTTGTTATCTTTTTATGTTTCTCTTCTTAATTTTTTTACCTAGATTTTCAGTTGGATAAAAAAGAGCATAATATAACAAAGATTACAATAATCATGTAATTATTTGATTTAATTACATGATTAAATAGTTTATTTTTGCTTGAAATTAAAGTATAGCTAAAAGATTAAACTGATTTTGCTATATACTCTTATTATTCAAAAAATAAAGTTAATTCAATAATTATATTAGTTATGATAATCAAATAACCCGCAAAAGCGGGTTGTTTGATTTTTGCGATTATTTGATTTTAGAAATCAATGTCTAAACCTAGTTGGAAAGTACGACCTGGTGCAGTGAACATATCTAGGTATTTATGATCTGATGTACTATATAATTTATTATTACTTAGGTAATCCCAATATTTTTGATCAGTAAGATTGTAGATCCCACCATTTAGTTTCACGTTTTTGGTGATATTGATATAACCAGTTAAATCCACAATGCCATGACCAGCAATTCTAAAGTAGTCATCTTTAGAATTAGCAATAGGTTTACCTTCATTGTTATAAGTTTCACGAGATGTTGCTTCGGTTTTTTTGCCTTTTTGGAAAGTTGCAGTAATTGCTACACCATAAAACTTATTCGGATCGTCCCATGCTAAGCCGATAGTGCTTTTCATTGGGGCAATAGAATCCATTTCAATATATTTATCCCCTAAATAACTCGATTTTGATTTGCCTTGGTTATAACCAATTGCGAATCTGGCACTTAAACCATTAACCGGTTCAATCCATTTTCCGATATTGAATTCACTGCTTAGTTCAGCACCATAAATATAGGCTTTATCACGGTTCTCTGCTTGATAAACAATACGGTTACCAACGCCAACGAAGTTTTTATTATAGCGAGTATAAGCGATAAAGTTTTTATATTTATTATAAAAAGCTGATGATGAAAGTGTCACACCCGATACAGGTTGGCCTTTTAAACCTAATTCAAAGTTGTCACTAGTTTCGGTTTTAAGATTTGAATCACCCACTAGTACATACATAGTGCTATGTGCTAAATAAGAGCCATAAAGTTGGTTCTGATTAGGCATTTGTGCAGCTCGCTTATATTGTAAATAAGCAGTAAAATTAGGGGTAATATCATACATAAATGCCATGGATGGTAATACTTTAAAATCGCTATTGCTATTGTATTGTTTACCCAATTGACTACTATTTATTTTTGATAATGACATATTTTCAAGGTTGCGCGGTTTAGTATTTTGGTAAACAGCTCTGACACCAGGAACTAAATAAAAATTATTACTGTCATTAACATTAAAGTTTATCCGATCTTCGAAGAAGCCACCGAGTTGATAACTACGGCTATCGGCTTGAGGTTTACTATAATCTCCATCAGGAAAAAATGATGCATTTGGAGATTTAGCTGATGAGAAGAATGGCGATTCATCTTCGCTCCATTTACCATTTAAACCAGCACTAATGCGTTGATTATCATAGCTTTTGATTAGAGTCGTAATAAAGTTATAAGATTTCGTGTTATAGTTGGTTTGGGTATTAAAATTGCCTTTAGTTTTATGACGAAGGTCGGTACTGTCATAAACATTAGTTCGTTGATAATTCAATTGGGTGGTTAAACTATCAATCCAACTGATATTTGTCGGTTTCCATTGATCTTTAATTGCAAGATTGAAACGATTGTTTTTGCTTCTTTGTTTATCAAATGATTCAACTTTTTTACCATATCTATCCCAAGTATCATAATGAGAGTTTTTGGTTTTATTATTGTAATCAACAGTGGTGTTGATTAAATGTTCATCGGTCATTTGCCAACCAAAACCAGCTAAGATTGAATTAGAATGCCAATTTTCCGGATAGCTACTGATTGAATCGCCATGATTACGCGTTTGTTGCCCATCGCGTCGACTTAATACCAAAATACCATTGAGATACTCATCACCACCAGCCATGGTTAAACCCTGATGATAACTTCGGTCGGCGCTATCATAGTTGTTTTGAAAACCGAAATAACTGGTTTTTCCTGGATAAAGATAATAACTGGCGGTTTTAGTTTGAAATGATACGGAGCCTCCTAAAGCATTGTTAGCGTTACTTACCGAGGTTGCGCCTGATTGGATATCAACTTTATTGTACATATAAGTATCGATATAATCTCGCCCGATACCATAAGATCCAAATCCAGCTCGACCTACTGAATTAACCCGACCTTGGGCAATAGGTAATGGCATACCATCAATATCGATAGAAACACGGTTAGCATCTAAGCCGCGAATATTATAGCCAGTAAATCCACCACGGTCCCAACTGCTTTTACCACTGCCTGAACCAGAAATACTACCAGAGGCTGATATCAACGGTTGATAACGCATAATGGTACCAAAGTTAGTCCCTCCATCACGGCGAATATCTCGCTCAGAAATTTCGGTATTTGTTCCGGGGTTTTTTGTTGCTTCATGAGCGGTAACGGTAATTGTATCAATATCGTTTTGATCATTAGGTTTATCCGCTGCAATAGCAGGTAACACCAATGTTAAACCTATTGCTAATGAGCTGGTATTTTTTAAATATTTAAACTTTAACATGTTAGTCCTTTCAAATCTTATGTACTAAATAACAAAGTGCATATCTATTACTTCAATTAAAAAAATTTTATAAAATTTTTTAAAATAACTTATTGCGGATAAAAACCTTGGAAAAGTATTTTGGCTGCTTCATCAACCCGTGGGCCAATACCAAATAAATAGCTATCATCAATAATGATAATTCGATTATCTTTAAATGCTGCAGTTTCAGTAATACCAGGAATAGTATTAACTTTATCTAGTCCGCCTAGTTGATCAATCGAATGTTTATTCAATATGATAACTTCCGGATTAAGCGTAATTAATGATTCGGCAGTATAACTTTTAAAGCTATTATGATTAGCAAGATTTTCACCACCAGCAATTGTAATTAATGCATCAATAGTTGTGTTTTTCCCTGCTACTGAGTTAGTCCCTCCCATGCTCATTAAAGCTAAAACCTTAGTTTTTTGTGGGTATGTAGCAATTTTCGTTTCTAGGTCAGCAAGATTCGCCCTGATTTGATTGATGAGCACTTGACCTTCTTTTTGTTTATCTAATTTAACTGCAATTTTATTAATATTTTCGTAAAGTAATTCAATTGTCCCTGGTACACGTTTCAAAGGTAGAACATCTACTTTTGACTGATTAACTTGATCAATAATATTCTCAGGTTCAACATCATTTAACGTGATAAACAGTGATGGTTTTAACGATAAAATACCTTCAATGTTTAATAATTTCCAATAACCGATTTGTGGCAATTGTTTAACTTTTTCAGGAAAACTACTTGTTTTATCTACACCGACAACTTGATCTCCAGCGCCAAGAGCAAACACAATTTCAGTTAGAGCACCGCCGGCAATAACAATCCTTTCATTAGCTGAACTGATATTAACAAGGCTATTAATACTGAAAATTAGCAAAAAAAGCGCAAATTTTTCCATAAACTTCTTTTTCATGATTGATGTACCTACCATGGCTTAAAATTTAGACTATATAATATAGTGAAAATGAGAACTATTATCAATATAAAATATATAAAGAACAGTTGTTGATGAACAAAAAAAAGACAAATTTAAAAATAAAATTAGGCTTTTTTTTAAATAAATAATAAATTTATAATCAATAAATTATAATTATGAAATTAAGAAAAATTTTTTCAAACACCGCTAATTATTAGCTAGATGACTAACTATATTGCTATTAATGCAAATTTAGTAATCATTTGATGATAATTTGTAACTAATTTTAGCTGTTATTTTATTTTAAAAAATAAGTAATTCGCAGAAACACGGCCAAAAGTTGGCCGTGTGTTATTTGTGTTTTATATTAAAAATCAATATTTAAACCTAATTGGAAAGTACGACCTGGTGCAGTGAACATATCTAGGTATTTATGATCTGATGTACTATATAATTTATTATTACTTTGGTAATCCCAATATTTTTGATCAGTAAGATTGTAGATCCCACCATTTAGTTTCACGTTTTTGGTGATATTGATATAACCAGTTAAATCCACAATGCCATGACCAGCAATTCTAAAGTAGTCATCTTTAGAATTAGCAATAGGTTTACCTTCATTGTTATAAGTTTCACGAGATGTTGCTTCGGTTTTTTTGCCTTTTTGGAAAGTGGCAGTAATCGCTACACCATAAAACTTATTTGGATCGTCCCATGCTAAACCGATAATGCTTTTTAATGGAGCAATAGAATCCATTTCAATATATTTATCCCCTAAATAACTTGATTTTGATTTGCCTTGGTTATAACCAATAGCAAATCTGGCACTTAAACCATTAGCTGGTTCAATCCATTTACCAATATTAAATTCACTGCTTAGCTCAGCACCATAAATATAAGCTTTATCACGGTTCTCTGCTTGATAAACAATACGGTTACCAATGCCTAAAAAATCTTTTTTATAGCGAGTATAAGCGATAAAGTTTTTATATTTATTATAAAAAGCTGATGATGAAAGTGTCACACCTGATACAGGTTGTCCTTTTAAACCTAATTCAAAGTTATCACTGGTTTCGGTTTTAAGATTTGAATCACCCACTAATAAAGCTATACTACTATGGGCTAAATAAGAGCCATAAAGTTGATTCTGATTTGGCATTTGTGCTGCACGCTTATATTGTAAATAGGCAGTGAAATCAGGGGTAATGTCATACATAAATGCCATTGAAGGCAATACCTTAAAATCGCTGTTACTATTGTATTGTTTACCTAATCGATTACTATTAATATTTGTCACTGACATATTTTCAAGGTTACGTGGTTTAGTATTTTGATAAACAGCTCTAACACCAGGAACTAAATAAAAATTATTACTATCATTAATATTAAAGCTTATTCGATCTTCGAAGAAGCCGCCAAGTTGATAACTACGGCTATCGGCTTGTGGCTTACTATATGGACCATCGGGAAGAATAATGATATTTTCTGATTCAGCCGATGTAAAAAATGGTGATTTATCTTCACTCCATTTACCATTTAAACCAGCACTAATGCGTTGGTTATCGTAACTTTTGATTAAAGTGGTAATAAAGTTATAAGCTTTAGTATTGTAGTTCGTTTGAGTATTAAAATTACCTCTAGTTTTATGACGAAGGTCGGTACTGTCATAAACATGGGTTTGTTGATAATTCAATTGTGTGGTTAAACTATCAATCCAACTGATATTTGTTGGTTTCCATTGCTCTTTAATTGCGAGATTAAAACGATTGTTCTTGCTTCTTTGTTTATCGAATGATTCAACTTTTTTGCCATATTTGTCCCAAGTATCATAATGAGAGTTTTTGGTTTTATTATTGTAATCGATTGTGGTATTGATTAAATGTTCATCCGTCATTTGCCAACCAAAACCAGCTAAGATTGAATTAGAGTGCCAATTTTCCGGATAGCTACTGATTGAATCGCCATGATTACGCGTTTGCTGACCATCGCGTCGACTTAATACCAAAATACCATTTAGATACTCATCACCACCAGCCATGGTTAAACCTTGGTGATAACTTCGGTCGGCACTGTCATAGTTGTTTTGGAAACCGAAATAGCTGGTTTTTCCCGGATAGAGATAATAACTGGCAGTTTTAGTTTGAAATGATACGGAGCCACCTAAAGCATTGTTAGCGTTACTTACCGAAGTTGCGCCTGATTGAATATCAACTTTATTGTACATATATGTATCAATATAATCTCGCCCAATACCATAAGAACCAAATCCGGCTCGACCAACACCATTAACTCGACCTTGGGCGATAGGTAATGGCATACCATCAATATCGATGGAAACACGGTTAGCATCTAAGCCGCGAATATTATAGCCAGTAAATCCACCACGGTCCCAACTGCTTTTACCACTGCTTGAACCAGAAATACTACCAGAGGCTGATATCAACGGTTGATAACGCATAATGGTACCAAAGTTAGTCCCTCCATCACGGCGAATATCTTGCTCGGTGATTTCGGAATTTGTTCCGGGTTTTTTCGTTGCTTCATGAGCGGTAACGGTAATTGTATCAATATCGTTTTGATCATTAGGTTTATCAGCAGCAATAGCAGGTAATGCCAATGTTAAACCTAATGCTAATGAGCTGGTATTTTTTAAAAATTTAAAATTCAACATCCTAGTCCTTTCATCGATAATCTAATAAATAATAAGAGCGCTCATTTATTGCTTCAAATGATAAAAATATTAATAAAAATTATAAAAATAGTTATTCTAAAAATTTATTGAGGGTAAAAACCTTGAAAAAGTATTTTTACTGCTTCATCTACTCTCGGTCCAATGCCGAATAAATAGCTATCATCAATAATGATAATTCGATTGTTTTTAAAAGCATCTGTCTCTGAGATGCCAGGAATAGTATTAATTTTATCTAAACCACCTAACTCATTGATTGAATGTGTGGTTAAAATAATAGCTTCTGGATTCATCGCAATTAATGATTCAGTTGTATAAGTTTTAACACTGTTATGGGTAGCAAGATTTTCACCGCCAGCAATAGTGATTAATGCGTCTGTAGTCGTATTTTTTCCTGCAATCAAAATGCTTCCCCCCATATTCATGATGCACAACACTTTTGTTTTATGTGGTTGAGTTGCTATTTGAGTTTGGATGTTAGAAAGATTCTTTTTGATTTTATTGATTAGTTCTTGGCCTTTTTTTTGTTTATCCAATTTTAAGGCAATCTTATTAATATTTTCATAAAGTAAATCAATTGTGGCTGGTACACGTTTCAACGCTAGAACATCAACTTTTGCTTGCGTTAATTGCTGAAGAATATTATCGGTTTCAGTATCATTGAAACTAATAACAAGCGAGGGATTAAGAGATAGTATTGACTCAATATTTAGTAATTTTAAATAACCAATTTGAGGGAGTTGTTTTACTGTTTTAGGAAATTGACTAGTGCTATCAACTCCGACAACCTGATCACCAACACCCAGCGCAAACGCAATTTCAGTCAGTGCGCCACCTGCGATCACAATTCTCTCATTTGCATAACTGAAATTAATAAAGTTATGTACACTAAAAATGAATATGAATAATAAAATATTTGCCATAAATTTCTTTTTCATTCTGTATTTTCTCATTAAAAAGTTTACAAATAGACCAATCAATATATTGAAAATGATAATCATTATCAATATGTATTAATAATAATTTATAAGAAGTTTTAAAAAAATAGGAACTAAAGCTAAAATAATTTTATTATTCAAATAAATAGTAAATTCATATTACATAACAAATAAATAAATAATAAAAAAACATTGATAAGTGAGAATAATTATTATTTAATTCAGCAAGATTATTTTTATGAATGGAAGTTATGAAATCATTTGATGTAAGTGCCTATTACGCTTTAAATTCAGTTTTACCTTTTAAAGATCGTTGGGCTGTGATGCCATTACAAGCTAGTTTACCTGTTCCGCCTCAAGAATTAGAGCAACAATGGAATAACCTACAAAATTCAAATTTAGCTGGGAAAAAAAGGTTAATTTATTTACATATTCCTTTTTGTGACATTCATTGCCAGTTTTGTGGTTTTTATCAAAATCCATTACGTAAGTTTGATACCAAAACTTATATAGACTATTTGCTACAAGAAATATCTCTAGAAATCAATAGTAAAGCAATGCAGTCAGCACCAATTCATGCTATCTATTTTGGTGGTGGAACGCCTTCAGCATTGGCTGCTGGACAATTAGCTCGAGTAATCAGTTATTTTAAACAATATGCCCCTTTAGCGCCTGATTGTGAGATTACCGTAGAAGGTCGAATCTCTGATTTTGATGATGAAAAAATTGATAGTTATATTGAGTCAGGCGCTAATCGTTTTTCGATAGGTGTACAAACATTCAATACTGAAATTAGACAAAAATTAGGACGTCAATCATCGGAAAAAGAGATTATTCAACGTTTCGAAAACATTGCTGCACGAGATAGTGTGGCATTAGTTTGTGATTTAATGTTTGGCTTACCTAACCAAACAACGGCTACTTGGCAAAGAGACTTAGAAATTGCTGATCAACTTCCGCTTGATGGCGTTGATCTTTATTCTTTAAATCTTTTGCCAACAACTCCTTTAGCGAAAGGGGTTGAAAATAGAAGAATTGAATTACCATCGGTTATAGATAAATGTGGTTTTTACCATCAAGGTGCTGAATATTTAGCTAAACAAGGCTGGACACATTTAACTAATGCTCATTGGGCTAAAACCAGTCGTGAGAGGAATTTATATAATTTTCTCATAAAGCAAGGCTCACATTTTTTTGGATTTGGTTCTTGTGCGGGTGGTAAATTAAATGGTCAATCCTATATGATCCATCGTGATTTAAATCAGTATTATGCATTATTAGACCAAGGTAAAAAACCACTAATGATGTTAACTGATAAACCATTACTTGGCGATTGGTTACATAAATTACAAGCTGGCATAGAGAAAGGCCGAATTGATTTGACCCAATTAACCGATCGAGCAGAATTGTTCGATCCACTGATTAAACAGTGGCATGAAGTAGGGTTATTACAAAATGAAGATCACTGTTTACAACTCACGTTATCGGGACGTTTTTGGTCGAGTAATCTTTTACAAGCCTTACAGCAACTGTTATTGCAACTTAATAACCCTGAACATCTCGAATTACAAAAACAAATGGCACAAGCTAGACAAACCATGCAAAAAAGTAATGGTGTTGCTAAAGGCCATCCTCATATGCAAAATATCCATCTAAAAAACAAATAATTAAAGGAAATTACTATGTCAGATAAACCAACTGTTTTAAATAATCTTGCAGCTTATATGCAATCAAATCCAGAAGAATTATTAGAAAAAATCGCGCAAGATTATAAAGTGACACTTACACAAGTAATCCAAGCAATACCTGATGTTAAAATTGTTGATGGTAGCAATTTTGATATGATCTGGGAGGAGGTGACAACTTGGGGGGATGTATTATTTTTAATTCATACTGGGGATATTATTGCCGAGATTTCTGGAGAACTGCCCCCTGGAACGCATAGTCAAAAATATTTTAATTTACGTCATCAAAAAGGCTTAAGTGGTCATATCAAAGCGGAACATTGTCTACATATTGCGTTTATCGAACGAAAATTTATGAAAATGTCGACAGCATCGATAATTTTCCTTAATCATTTAGGTCAATCAATGTTTAAAATTTTTGTCGGTCGTGATGAAAAACACCAATTAAAAGCAGATCAACTTGAAAAATTCCGAGCATTAGCCGAAAAAATCAATTAATTTTAAGAATTATACAAATGAAAACATTAATTATTTTTGGTGTAAGCGCACATCTGGGTACTGGCTATCAAGTATCTCAATTAGTAAAACAATGCCATCCTCAGTGGCGTTGTATTGTATTAGTTCGAGATGCTGTATTTGCTAAACAATTAGCGGAACAAGGTATTGAAACTCATGTTGGTGATGCAACCGATAAAGAACTAGTTAAAAAGATCTGTCAGCAAGCAGGGCCTGAAGCTATTATTATTTCAACGCTAGGTGGTGAAACGGGGAATTATATTGCTCAACGCATTATCATTGATTGTGCTGAACAAGTTGGCATCAAACAGATGCTTTTAGTCACTTCACTTGGTTGTGGCGACTCATGGCCAACATTATCCCTACGTGCTAAACAAGCATTTGGTTATGCTGTTCGAGAAAAATCACTAGCTGAAGTTTGGTTACAAACAAGCTTATTAAATTATGTGATTTTAAGACCTGGTGGCTTGCGTGATGGCGAGATAACTGGTAAAGGTCAGTGCTATAGCGCTCAAGAAGTTCATGGCTTTGTATATCGAAAAGAATTAGCCAGAATAATCATTGATAAAATTGCTAATCAACAATTTGATAATAGTACCTATAGTGTTGTCGACCCAAATCTAACAGTAAATTATTAGTATTAAATATATGAGGTTAATTGGTGCGCAAATCTAGCCAACCAATATTATTATTGGGATTATTTATTTTGCTATTAATTTTAATGATCTATTCAGCAAACACAGGAGCATTAAAATTATCATTTACACAACTAATGAATATGTCATTTGATGATCCTTTATGGAATATCTGGTGCAATATTCGTCTACCAAGAATTATTTTAGCGATAATTGTTGGTATAGCATTAGCAAGTGCAGGAGCTGTTATGCAAGGTTTATTCAGAAATCCTTTAGCTGATCCTGGCTTGTTAGGTATTAGTAGTGGGGCGAGTTTAATGGTCGGTATAACAATTTTATTTCCTGCTGTTTTCCCGCCAATTATGATGCTTTACGGCAAAATGGTTGCAGCATTTGCTGGTAGCTTATTTATTTGTGCACTTATTTACCTTTATAGCCTTAATGAACAATGTAATCTAGCAAAAATGATTTTACTCGGTGTTGCTATTAATGCCATCATTGGAGCTGTAATGGGCGGCTTGAGTTATATCAGCGACGAATCTCAACTAAGACAAATTTCTTTATGGTCAATGGGCCATTTAGGTAAAGGTTCATGGAATCTGGTGATTGTGTCGCTATCGTTAATTTTTCCAGCATTATTGTGCTTAATTAAATTAGCTCATCAGCTTAACATATTACAATTAGGTGATGAAGATGCCCATTATTTAGGCATTAATGTTGAACGCACTAAACGCTATCTTTTACTGCTTTGTGCTGTGTTAATTGGTACATCAGTTGCGGTAAGTGGCATTATTGCTTTTGTCGGTCTAGTTGTTCCGCATATGATTCGTTTGCAAATTGGAGCAAATCATAAATGGTTAATTCCTGGATCTGCATTAGGTGGTGCCTGTTTACTTCTGTTAGCAGATACCTTAGCTAGAACGTTAGTTGCCCCGACAGAAATTCCTGTTGGTCTCTTAACGAGTCTTATTGGTGGTCCATATTTTCTTTGGCTTATTTTAAGACATAAATAATTGGTGGAAATTTATTGTGTTAATTGCTAAAAATCTGACATTTGCTTATAGCAGCCGTATGATAATTGACGATGTTTCTTTATCGATAAAATCTGGTGAAATTGTTATTATTATTGGCCCTAATGGTGCTGGTAAATCAACCTTGTTACGCCTATTAACAGGTTATCAAAAACCATCTTCAGGTGAATGCTATTTACTTGACCGTCCTTTGTCACAATGGCCTCAGAAACAATTGGCTAAAACAAGAACTGTGATGCTGCAACAAAGCCAACTTACTTTTCCATTCAAGGTAAAAGAAGTTATTGCTATGGGGCGAGCGCCTTATGGTAAAGTCCATTTTAATGAAGCAATTGATGAAGTTATGTCACAAACGGATTGTTTGCAATTTGCTGAACGTGATTACCGAGGATTATCTGGTGGAGAACAACAAAGGGTACAATTAGCAAGAGTTTTAGCACAATTATGGCAACCGGAACCTAGTGAAAAATTATTGTTTTTAGATGAGCCTACATCAGCTCTCGATCTCTATCATCAACAACATACATTACGATTATTAAAGCAATTAGCGATTAAACAGAAATTAGCCGTTTGTTGTGTTTTACATGACCTCAATCTAGCAGCCTTATATGCGGATAAAATAATTTTGCTTAATAAAGGTAAAATTGTTGAACAAGGTGCCCCTTCACAAGTTCTGACGGTAAAGAATATTCAACGTTGGTATGGGGTCGAT
Organism: Gilliamella sp. A7; assembly: GCF_002142015.1. Taxonomy (NCBI): domain Bacteria; kingdom Pseudomonadati; phylum Pseudomonadota; class Gammaproteobacteria; order Orbales; family Orbaceae; genus Gilliamella; species Gilliamella sp. A7. The sequence goes on along the minus strand of NZ_NASN01000031.1, from coordinate 11,537 downwards.
TTAGGTATTTTTGCTCATCCTAGCCAATCATCAATACCGCAAATCTATTTAAATCCTTAAAAGTAAAAAATATCGATTACTAATCATTCGCTGCATTTTTGCGCAAAATCAGTATATAATTAAGCAAACTGAATAAATGGGGCTGATGATGACTAACGAAAATAGTGATAACTCTATTCTGGTTTCAGATCTACTTGCAGCACAACCTGTTTTTAGTTGCCAATTGGATGGTAAAGGAAAAGCAAATCCTTTAAACGATAAAACTAAAGCTTCTACTAAGCAACCATATTGGATTCATCTGGATTTTGCTAAAACTGAAACTATTAATTGGATTAATCAAACAAATTTAATACCGGAACTTGTTAAACATGAGTTGATTAAAGCTAATCAATTTCCAAAGGAGATCCGTTGTGATTCAGGTATTTTAGTGGTCTTGAAAGGGGTAAACTTTACTCCGAATGAACTCCCTGATCCTATTGTTACTTTTCGTTTTTATATCACCGATAATTTAATCATTTCAACCAGACATCAAAAAATAGATGCAATCATTAAATTAAAAGAAAATTTAGAAAAAGGTATTGGCCCTGTTGATGTTGCCGATTGGCTGATACAACTTTCAGAATTAATATGTGATCAAGTGAATTTATCTTTTGATGGTGTCCACAATAAAATAATAAAATTAGAAGATTTATTATTAAATCAGCGGATATTTTCCCATAAAGAAATCGGCAGAGTGCGCAAACAACTTTTCATTCTCCGTCGTCTACTTTCGCCACAGCGTGATATTTTTGTAAAAATTTCGACTGAAAGAATATCTTGGATTGATGATAATGATCGTCAACGGCTACATGATATCTCCAATCAACAAAATCATTATGTATCTGAAATTGATAGCTGCCTAATTAGGATTGGTTCAGTTATGGAGCAAATAAATAGTATTTTGGCTGAATCGACCAATAAGCGTATCTATTTAATGTCACTATTTACCATTATTTTTACACCAATTACATTTATAACAAGTTTACTTGGGGTTAATTTAGCTGGTATTCCTTTCAATGAAAAAGAATGGTCTTTCATTGGTTTGATCGTACTATTAATTGTGATTAGCATAGTATCGGTTCTATGGCTTAAGCTAAAAAAATGGTGGTAAAGGGACTGACTTTTAAAATAAATAAAAAATGGCAAATACTCATGAGATTAGGAATAAACAGAAAATAAAATTGTTATTTGCAAGCGTACCACAAACACTTTTACCCGCTGATATGAAAAGAGATCTAAGCAATGCTTATATAGATAACAAATTACAAGCTAATTCAGTAGTAATCAATATTGGTTGCTTGCTTGTTTGTTTCTTTTAGCTGTTAAATCGAAATCTGAACTGATTAGTTATATTTCACAAAAATATATTAAGGATGATACTAACATTGTTCACAATTTATAAATTGTGAAACAATTCAATTGAAAGCACCTATAACTATCGTGATGAAAAATAATAGGCTAAAACTTTCATATAAATCTGTTAATTGCTATGAATAGACTAACCTTTATTCTTACAAAATTGCCAAAAAATTATCTATTAAAATTAATTACTGAAAATTATTTTCAGCAAATTCTTAGACTTGAATGGACTAAAAAGTTGTGTAACAATCTCCATTTCTATGCAAAATTGGTTAACGGTAAAATTGGTTAATGCTGGCGTAAGATTTATCATTTTAACAGGTAAGATTATGGTTGTAGATACATTATCTTCATTAGCTAATAATGAGATTATGAAAATAGACGTTGAATCTATAGAATAGGCGAGAGGTAAGGAACGAGTGCTAATTAGTTCAGCAAAGCTGATCTTAGCTTGGTTACTAAATCATATATCATTTTATTGCAATGCAAGTAATCAGGCTGCTATTAAGCTTACTAGCAAATTAAGTTATAGTTTAAATAAATCCGATAATGGGTACGTCGTTTAAAATTTATGATTAATAATAATTATTATGCAGTCTAATCAATCTTTTCGCTTATTTATTGCCGAAAAACCCAGCTTAGCTAGGGCTATTGCTGATGTCTTGCCGAAACCTCATCAAAAAGGGAATGGATTTATAAAAGCTGGTAATGGTGATGTTGTTAGTTGGTGTATTGGCCATTTACTTGAACAAGCCACGCCCGAGGTATATGATGAACGATATAAAAAATGGGCACTTGATGATTTGCCTATAGTGCCTGATAAATGGATATTGATGCCTAAAAATAGTACCGAAAAGCAATTCAATATTTTAGTGGATTTGATTAAATCTGCAGATCAGATTGTTCATGCTGGTGACCCAGATCGAGAAGGGCAGTTATTGGTGGATGAAGTGCTAAACTATTGTCAGCTAACACCGGAAAAACGTAAAACTATCCAACGTTGCTTGATTAGTGATTTAAATGCCAGTGCTGTTGAAAAGTCACTTGAACAGTTACGTAGTAACCAAGACTTTATTCCTTTGTCCACCTCGGCATTAGCTCGAGCGAGGGCTGATTGGCTGTATGGCATGAATATGAGCCGAGTTTGTACTCTGGTCGGTCAACGTAATGGTTATCGAGGCGTTTTGTCAATTGGCCGAGTACAAACACCTATTTTAGGTTTAGTTGTTAGGCGTGATTTAGAGATAACTCAATTTGTTCCTAAACCATTCTATGAAGTATTTGCTATATTGCAAACCAAACATAACGAAATATTTAAAGCCAAATGGCAACCAAGTGAAGCTTGTGCACCTTATCAGGATGAAGAAGGTCGTGTATTGGTTAAACGGCTGGCTGAAAATGTTTGCCAACGAATAAAAAATCAGTCAGGGATCATCGATAAAGTTAGTAACAAAAAGAAAGAATTAGCGCCTCCAATGCCGTTTAATTTATCAGCGCTACAAATTGAAATGGCAAAAAGGAATGGTTTAAGTGCACAAGAAGTGCTTGATATCTGCCAATCTTTATATGAAAAACATAAATTAATTACTTATCCTCGTTCCGATTGTCGTTTTTTACCAGAAGAACATTTAAAACAAATTAATGGTGTAAAAGCTGCCATCGAAAACAATTGTTCAGAACTGCAAACTGCGATTAATGATGCCGATTTCACTTTACGTTCTAAAGCGTGGAATGATAAAAAAGTTGACGCACACCATGCCATTATTCCAACTTTGCGTAAAACCAAAATGGATAATTTATCTTCTAACGAGCAAGCAGTATATCAAGTGATAGCAACACAATATTTGGCACAATTTTATCCTGTTTATAAATATGCCGAATTACAAATAGATGTTGATATTGGTGGTGGTAAGTTTACTTCTAAAGCCAATCAAATGTTAGATGAAGGTTGGAAAGTTTTATTTAGAAGTAAAAACTATCAAGCCGAGAGTGATAAAGATAGCAACGAGAATAATGGCTTATTAACCAAATTAGTTAAAAAAGGCGAATTAGTACAATGTATTGATACAGAGTTACTCAGTAAAGAAACACAACCGCCACGACCTTTTACCGATGCAACTCTACTTTCAGCAATGACAGGTATAGCAAGATTTGTTAAAGACCCTGAGATAAAAAAAATCTTACGCGAAACCGATGGATTGGGCACTGAAGCGACACGAGCAGGAATAATTGAACTTTTATTCAAACGGCAATTTTTGACCAGACAAGGTAAATCAATACGTTCAACACCAATTGGTCAGAATTTAATTCTATCATTGCCCGAAAGTGTCTCAATGCCAGATATGACTGCACATTGGGAGTTACAACTAGAAGAAATTAGTAAAAAGGAGTTTAGCTATCAGCAGTTTATGTATCAATTAAATTCATCTTTGCTGAGTCTGGTTGAACAACTAAAACATTCACGATTGAAAATTCAATCTGCATCCCCAAATATGAAAAAAGGATAATCGATAATATTGCAATTATTGATTATCCTTTTAATGGATAAATCCAAACAATTTTAGTTAGTCTGTTGTTTCTTCATTTTCAAATTCTTGTGAAATGATAGACTCATTTATTTCCTGATTTTCAGCAAGTATATTCGTAAATTCTTGATTTGCTCTATTTAAAAAGTCACTATCTTTCAAAATTAAGCGATAAGTATTTAATCTTTTTAATGGTCCTTTAGCAAATTGATTAACTATGAAAATCATAATAAAAATTGTTAAAAGAGAAATAATCACATTAATAATCCAAGCTGATTTAAAGATAGTATGCAAATTGGTTATTAACATAATAAATGTAAACAGACAAACAGCGGCACTTAAAATTATCTCTTTAATTAAAAAAGGTTTTAGTAACTTAAGTCGATTTTGTTCGATAGCAAAATATTGAGTGAATTGATTTAATTGAGATAGTTCAATAATGTTATGTTTATCAGCATTAACTAATGAGATAGCAATTCTCTCTTTATTAATACTACCTGATTTATAGAAGCAGACTTTTTCCCAAATTAGTTTCTTCTTAATGTTATTTAAATAATCTTTTTGATAATTTGGTTGTGGTGTTTTTTCTAAAATATCTGCATATTTAATAATATTGTCAAAGTAATTTTTTGGTGTGTTTTTTTTATAAATAAAGCCAACAAAAGAGAGTGTAAAAATAAGAAATAAATTAAACCAATTATCTTGTAATAGTTGTGTAAGATCCATTGAGATTAACCAATATTGATGACAATTGGGCAATTGTAACTGATATTGTATAAAACAGGTATTAATTCTATACAGCATTTTCTAATAACCGCATTATTAGTGCTGTTTTTAGGCAGCCATAAATCTAATTTTACATATTAGGTTGACTTCTTGAACTTAAAAGCGTATAAAGTGCTCGCCTTTGAGCTTTTCTTACTTTTTTAACTATAAGGTGGTTAAAAATGATGGTTAAGAAAAGTTGAAATACAAAGTGATGAGTTCAATTTACAGGAGAAATATGGACACTCAATCGGGTCACCCCAAAATGTGGGGAGATAAATTCAAACACATCATTATCGGTTAATGAACCTGTCTAAATAGTAATTTTTTCAGTTCACGAGCCGAAATTGATAAAAACGGTAACGGTGAACGATATGCAATTTTCTACACGCTATCACACAAACTCAAAACATCATTGTGCTCATAAAGTACTTTTACGAGTATTGTATCTTACTGATAAACATTTAGAGCCACCTAGTTGTATCTAATTCTTAATTAAATTTATTTTTCAATAATTTTATTTCGTGCCAAGCATTAGCTTTATTGGCTACTTATTGCTTTGCATTTAAATTTTGGTCAATTAAAACTTATTAATGCCTTGTTATGTTTAACTAAGGAATAGGTTTCTTTTGTCTAAAAAATATAGATAGGTACCAACTATGATTAAAAACACATCTAAAGTAAAGACAGAAAATACTTTAAATATAAAAGCACTTGAGGAAGCGCAAAACAGTCTAGATAACATTTTATCTAAATTTCAATCAAGCCTTTCTGGGTTAACCCAAGAAAATGCAAAATCAAGATTGGAACAATATGGTAAAAATGAAGTAGCTCGGGAAAAAGTTCCTTCGGCTTTTGTTCAGTTGTTACTAGCATTCAAAAATCCATTTATTTTTGTCTTGTTGACATTAGCTATAGTTAGTTTTGTGACTGACTATTGGTTACCACTACAAAGTGGTGAAGAGACTGATCTAACAGGCATTATTATCATTTTAACCATGGTAACATTAAGCGGCTTACTTCGTTTTTGGCAGGAGTTTCGCTCAAATAGAGCTGCTGAGGCACTCAAATCAATGATTCGAACCACTGCTACAGTTCTACGTCGGCCAAGTAAAAATATGCCAGCTGAACATATCGAAGTGCCTCTAAGTGATATTGTCCCCGGTGATATTGTATTTTTATCTGCCGGTGATATGATTCCAGCGGATATTCGTTTAATCGAATCAAGAGATCTATTTGTCAGCCAAGCAGTATTAACCGGTGAATCAATTCCAGTTGAAAAATACGATACCTTAGGTGCGGTATCACAAAAAACGTCTGAAGAAGTGAATCCATCTGAAATTAATAAAGATAATGTTCTTGATGTCAATAATATCTGTTTTATGGGTACCAATGTAGTCAGTGGCACTGCAAAAGCGATTGTTGTTGCTACCGGTGCAGATACCCATTTTGGTTCGTTAGCAAAATCCATTGTGGGCTCCAGAGCTGAAACTTCCTTTGATCGTGGTGTAAATAGCGTGAGCTGGTTATTGATTCGCTTCATGTTAGTAATGGTTCCGATTGTATTACTGATAAATGGTTTTACTAAAGGTGATTGGGGCGAAGCTGTTTTATTTGCCTTAGCTGTGGCGGTTGGTTTAACGCCTGAAATGTTACCGATGATTGTTAGCGCCAACCTAGCCAAAGGTGCGGTAGGAATGGCAAAACGCAAAGTGGTGGTTAAACGGTTAAACGCAATACAAAATTTTGGTGCGATGGATATTTTATGTACTGATAAAACCGGTACCTTAACCCAAGATAAAATTATTTTAGAACATCACTTAGACATTAACGGTCAAGTTGATCCATCTGTGTTACAACTTGCATGGCTCAATAGTTACTATCAAAGCGGAATGAAAAACTTGATGGATAAAGCAATCATCCGTTTTGCTGAAGAAAAAACCAGTGTTAAAAAAGTCGGCGTTGGTCTTTATCGTAAGATAGATGAATTACCGTTTGATTTTGTTCGTCGTCGTTTATCTGTAGTTGTGCAAGGCAATGATGATAATCACTTACTGATCTGTAAAGGTGCAGTTGAAGAAATGTTATCTATTTCGGATTTCGTTTATGAAAATGGTGAATATTTACCACTAGATGAAAAACGAAAACAAGCATTAATTGAACTGGCTCATAACTATAATAAAGACGGTTTTAGAGTATTAGCTGTTGGCGTCAAAGAGATTTCAGCGGCACAAACTAAAACGCAATACAATGTCCAAGATGAGAAAGCATTGGCTATTCGTGGTTTCTTAACCTTCTTAGATCCACCAAAAGAGAGTGCTTATGAGGCTATTTCAGCATTAAACGAACATGGAGTTGCGGTTAAAGTTTTAACTGGTGACAACGAAATTATCACTATTAAAGTGTGTCGTGAAGTTGGCTTGGAGCCAGGTATTCCTTTATTAGGTACTGAAATTGAAACAATGGATGATGCAGAGCTAAAAGTAGAAATTGAACAACGTACTATTTTTGCTAAGTTAACTCCGTTACAAAAATCTCGCATAATTCGATTATTACAAGATAACGGCCATACAGTTGGTTTTTTAGGCGATGGTATCAATGATGCTCCAGCGTTACGCGATGCCGATGTTGGTATTTCGGTGGATACCGCAACTGATATTGCTAAAGAATCGGCCGATATTATTTTGCTGGAAAAAAGCTTAATGGTATTAGAAGAGGGGGTAATATGTGGTCGTGAAACCTTCGGTAATATCATGAAATACCTTAATATGACGGCAAGTTCTAATTTTGGTAATATCTTCTCTGTATTGGTGGCAAGTGCATTTTTACCATTCTTACCAATGTTGGCGATTCATCTACTTATCCAAAACCTGTTATATGATATTTCACAATTATCATTACCATGGGATAAGATGGATGAAGAGTTTTTACAAAAACCACGTAAATGGGATGCGCCAAATATTGGACGCTTTATGATCTGGATCGGCCCAACATCTTCCATTTTTGACATAACAACTTATGCATTAATGTGGTTTGTCTTTGGTGCTAATAGTGTAGCAGCTGAATCTTTGTTCCATTCAGGTTGGTTTATCGAAGGATTGTTATCCCAAACCTTAGTGGTACATATGCTAAGAACACAAAAAATTCCATTTATTCAAAGTACAGCAGCATTCCCAGTGATTGTTATGACTATGCTAATTATGGCTGTGGGTATTTATATTCCATTTTCACCAATTGGCAGCTTAATTGGTCTGCAACCATTACCATGGTCATACTTCCCATGGTTGGTTGCAACATTATTGAGTTACTGTGTTGTTGCCCAAATAATGAAAAAGATTTACATCAAACGCTTTGGACAATGGTTCTAAAATAATAACTTTGATGTAAGTTATGCTTACATCATTAACTAAAAAATGTATAAATATTGAACTATTATGTTATAGTAATGACATCATTGAAAAAGCGATTAAACATTATTATTAATAAACTAATATTTATACATTTAATCGGCATCTTTAAAATATTTTAAGGAGCATTCATTTAACAATAACAACAAGAGGAGTAAAAAATGAAAACCCCACACAAAAATTTAATTACACTAATCAAAAACCGTAAATTGAAAAAAGCACAAGAACGAGTGAATAAACAATAACCGGTAGATTGGTGGAAAAAAATAACTTGAGATAAACCCCATAATTTGGGGTTTTTTTATAGCTTAAAGTAGAATTAATCAAGATTATTGTTTTGAAATATTAGGCTGTTGCTTTTTTCAAAACTTCATAAATTTGGTCTTTTAATTTTAATTTTTGTTTTTTCAAGCTTTCAATCGTTTCAGATGTATCAACGGCAATACCCGCTTCAATATTTTTAATTTTTTGGTCAAGTTGATTGTGTTCTTCAAATAGTTTTTGAAAATGTAAATCAGTGTTTTTTAACTTAGAGATTAAATCACGATATTCTGGAAACATACTGCCCCCTTACAAGATGAGTTAAAATAATAACAATAGCAGTTATTACTATTTCAGCTTACAATATTCTTGATTGTTTTAATAGCAATTTTTGAATGGGAGATGTTTATGAGTGAAAAGATCGTTATTGCGAAAAGTGAAGGTAATGATTTATACATCCTTGCATCGTTGGCAAATCGCCATGGTTTAATAACTGGTGCGACAGGTACCGGTAAAACTGTAACCCTACAAAAGATAGCAGAAAATTTTTCGCAAATTGGTGTACCGATTTTTCTGGCTGATGTCAAAGGTGACTTGACTGGTTTAGGAGAAAAAGGGGTACTATCTGATAAATTACAAAAACGATTGGCAAATATAGATGTAACTGATTGGCGCCCTGATTCATCACCTTTAGCGTTATGGGATGTATTTGCTGAAAAAGGGATCCCAGTTCGTAGTACGGTTTCCGATATTGGTCCTATTTTATTGGCTCGATTATTAAATCTGAATGATGTTCAATCAGGCGTTTTACAACTTGTATTTAAAATAGCGGATGATAATGGTCTGTTATTGCTTGATTTTAAAGATTTACGCACCTTAATACAGTTTATTGGTGATAATGCCAAAAAATTTACTACACAATATGGCAATATTAGCGCCTCATCAATCGGTGCAATACAACGAGGATTATTATCACTTGAACAACAAGGTGCCGAATTCTTCTTAGGCGAACCTATGTTAGATATTAATGATTTACTACAAGTTAATGAACACGGTCGTGGCATTATTAATATTTTATCGGCAGATAAACTTTATAATTCGCCTAAACTATATTCAGTATTTTTATTATGGTTATTATCTGAATTGTTTGAGCATTTACCGGAAGTTGGCGATCTTGATAAACCGAAACTGGTTTTCTTTTTTGATGAAGCTCATTTATTGTTTAATGATATTTCCCCAGCTTTATTAGAAAAAATCGAACAAGTTGTTCGTCTTATTCGTTCTAAAGGTGTTGGTATTTATTTTTCAACACAAAGTCCAACAGATATTCCGGAAACTATTCTTGGCCAGCTAGGTAATCGCGTTCAACATGCATTACGAGCTTTTACACCTAAAGATCAAAAAGCGGTTAAAGTAGCAGCGCAAACCATGCGAGCCAATCCAAACTTTGATACAGAAAAAGCGATAATGGAACTTGGAGTTGGTGAAGCATTAATTTCATTTTTAGATGAAAAAGGGCGTCCTAGTGTAGTACAAAGAGGGATGGTAATTGCTCCAGAATCGAAAATGGGAACCATGACTTTAGAAGATCAATTAGCAATAATCCATCAATCCCGCTTTTATTCTAAATATTCAAACACTATAGATCGTGAATCAGCTTATGAAAAACTCAAACAAGGTTTCACGATTAATAGCGAAAATAATCAATATTCTGCAGAGATAAATTCAGAGCAGAATCAATCAAATAATGACCAACATGGTGGTGTAATGGATTTTCTAGGATCACTAATTTTTGGTTGGAAAGGCGCTAAAGGCGGGCAACATGATGGTGTCGTGCAAAGCGTAGCTAAAAGTGCCACTAGGCAAGTCGTTAATCAAATAGGCAGGCAAATTACTCGAGGAATATTGGGTGGTTTTAGAAAGTAAGCTTAATTAACAACAAATAAACTAATAAAACAATAAGGAGTAATAGATGTTAAAATTGTTTATTGAATGGTACAAAAAACGCTTTACCGATCCTCATGTGGTATCGTTACTCATTGTTATCATTGTGTTATTTTTTATCATCTATTTCTTCAATAAAATTTTACTGCCTATCTTAATTGCGATTGTTTTATCTTATTTACTCGATAGACCGGTTAATTATTTGCAACGCAAAAAGGTTCCTCATACATTAGCCGTCGTGATTGTACTGTTACTATTTATGTTTGTCGGATTAACCGCCATTATGATTTTATTACCTTTAATTTGGCAACAAAGTGTTAGCTTAATCACTAATATTCCCAATATGTTGAATTTTGCAAATAAATTTATTACATCTTTACCAGAACACTATCCTGAATTAATTGATGTTGGTCTATTCGATTCAATAATTCAGAGTATAACCAGTAGAGTTGTGCAAACAGGCAATTCATTATTACAGTTTTCAATTAGTTCTTTATTTAGTTTAGTTTCAGTGGCCATTAATGCAGTATTAGTACCAATTATTATGTTTTTCTTATTGAAAGATAAAGCGAAAATATGGGCTTACTGTTCTAAGGCTTTACCGAAGAATCGTACCATATTAAATAAAGTCGCCTCTGAAATGGATATGCAAATTTCCAACTATATAGTCGGCAATGTTTTACACATTGTTATATTAACTATCTGTGTTTATATCCCATTTTGGTATTTTGGTTTAGATTATGGCTTATTATTAGCTGTTTTAGTTGGCCTCTCCGTACTGATCCCTTATATTGGTATTATTATCTCTAGTATTCCGGTGGTGTTAATCGCACTCTTTCAATGGGGCTTCACGGCACAATTCGGTTATTTAATCTTCTTCTATATTCTAATTCAAGCTCTTGATGGTAATTTATTGGTTCCCTATCTGTTTTCTGAAAAACTCAACCTTCATCCATTAGTCATTATTGTTGCTGTCATCATATTTGGCGGCTTATGGGGATTTTGGGGAGTATTTTTTGCCATACCGCTTGCGACATTAGTTAAAGCCATTATTAATGCATGGCCAAATCTTGAAGAGATAAATAATATAAAAAGCGAAAAAAAAGCCGATTAATTGGATAATCGGCTTTAGTTAAAAAATTAATAATAGGTTATTTGGCTTTGATGTATACTCATTAGAGGCTATCTTTTTATGGGCCTCTTATATATCAAAATTATTTAATACTAATACTAATAC